>NZ_JAQMTJ010000215.1:0-59627 GCF_028330815.1 Dolichospermum lemmermannii CS-548 | reverse complement strand
GTTGTCAGTTGTCATGGGGAAGCATTTGGAAGATAAATTATCGGTCATTGCCAAAAAATAGTTATCCAAATGCTTCGCCCGTACAGTTGTCAGTTGCAAAAGAATATTTTTCTCCCCTGCCTCTTGCCTCTTGCCTCTTGCCTCTTGCCTCTTGCCTCTTGCCTCTTGCCTATTCCAGTAGCTGAATATGGGAATAAACAAACTCAGTAATTGATTGAGGAGTTGTAGTTTTTCCATCTTCATATTCTGCGACCACCTGCTTCGTTAAAATGTAATGATTACCAAATTTTTGATATGTATCTGTAAATTTGAGAATGCTATTAATATCACCTGTATGCGAGTTACGAAAAACCACATCATAAGCAGAAGGGATATAACCGGAGTCTGTATCTAGGAATTCCCCAGAATTAATCTCCAAAGTCATCCGACTCATTACCCGAACTTCCTGATATATTTTTTGGTTACGGATTTGATAGTGAGAATCAGTATTTTCACTTTTTACAAAAACCGTAACTGCATCTTTTTCGGCTATTTCACCCAAACTAAACTCATGTTGACGGTAAAAACTTTGAAAATCGCTTCTTTGACAGCGGGTAATTATTTCCTGTAACTGAATATCAATTCCGGCTTCTATTTGTTTATCTGCAACTCCTGTAATTTCTACATTCAAGTTACGATTAATCTGAATTTTACCAGTATAAACTTCATCTTCCTGTAACAGTTGCACATCGGCAGCATAACCAGGAAAGTCTTCATCCCAAGTGTAACGACTTTCATAAGCAGTTTGAAATAAAATTTCTGCTGTTGACTGAATTGCCATATCACCACTTTGACTGCGCTTTTCTAACAGTTTAATTCAAGATAACTAAAGTTGGGGATCTTTGGGTTTGTGAGATCCCCTGATTCGCATTCTGACTTTGTTAATTCCTGCTTTCAAGGAAGTTTGTATTTAATTGTAGTTATTAAAAAACAATCCTTGAAGAATAGATTAAGCACCACGTCGTAACGATGCTTCTACTTGTTTAAATTCTGCATCTAGACGTTTTTTCAGCTTTTCAGGAACGGGACGATTAGGATAAGAACTGTAGTGTCCTGCAAGGGAATTTAGGGCTGTTCGCATAGTTGTAAAAGAGCCAAGAGTTGCAACAGAAGTATTCCGCTGGTAGCGAGCCGAAAAGTCATTGATTTTTAGACGGGCTTCTGCTTGAAGGGCGGCTTTATCGGGAGAATCTTGTGGTAATTCTAGGGCTTGTTTCAAAGTATTGACTACAGCTAAGGTATCTTGACGATAATCCCCAGTTAAACTATCTGGACTACCACCACCACAGCCAACCAAACCGACAACTAACACTAAAACTAGAGAAAGCAGACGCGACCAATAGCTTTTCATAAGCATTAAGTAAAAAAACAAGTAAATCAAAATCCATCCTATCTTGGATTGGTATATGGGGGATAGGAGTTAAAACTTAAAACTTCAAGAAAACTCCTACCCATTACCAATCACCCATTACCAATCACCCATTACCAATCACCCATTACCCGATACAAAGTATCCCGTTGTTGGTAAGGTCTTTCTAAAGATGCGATCGCCCTTTGTAAAGTTTCCACTTCCATACAAGTCCCACCCACAGCCCCGGCCATGGTGGTAATGTGTTCTTCCATTAACGTGCCACCGATATCATTACAACCCCAATTTAAGGCTTCTGTAGCACCATCTAGCCCTAATTTTACCCAGCTTGGTTGATGATTAGGGATATAATTTCCGAGATAAATTCTGGCTACAGCCATTAATAACAGGGAATCAGCGAGAACTGGTTGATCTCTTCCTACCTTTTTGCGGAGGGATTTGGGGGCTTCTTGTCCAACGAAGGGTAAGACAATAAATTCGGTGATTCTCGCAGGATAACCTTTTTCTATGGCTGTTTGTTGGAGCGATCGCAATTTTTCCAAATGGCCAATTTGCTGTTCTGGGGTTTCAATATGTCCAGATAACATTGTGCTGGTAGTAGGTACACCTAATTGATGGGCTGTACTGACAATTTCTAGCCAAGTTGCTGTATCAATCTTTTCTGGACACAATACCCGTCTCACGTCATCATCTAACACTTCTGCGGCTGTTCCGGGCATAGAACCGACACCAGCATCTCGCAAAGCTGTAATCACATCTGTATAAGAAATTCCATCTAATCTGGCAATAAATTGGACTTCTTGGGGCGAAAAAGCGTGTAAATGGAGGTAAGGAAATTCGTCCTTAATGGTTTTTACCAGTTTGAGATAATAGGGTAAAGACTTACCATTAATTTGCGCTTGTGGGTGTAATCCCCCTTGCATACATATTTCCGTTGCTCCTCGACGCACTGCATCTGTAGCTTTTTCCAAAATCTGCGCCGAATTTAACCAGTAAGCATCTGGATCACCGTCATCCCGGCGGAAAGCACAAAAACTGCAATGTTGCTCACAAATGTTAGTAAAATTAATATTGCGATTAATTATGTAAGTAACAGTATTGCCAACTTGTTTCTGCCGGAGTTGATTTGCTGTAGACTGAATTTGAGCGATCGCTTGTGGGTCAGTTTGTTTTAGTAAAAATACTCCCTCATTAGAGGATATATTATACTCTGTCAAAGCAGATTGAAGAATAGAACCAACAGTTATAGTAGTCACAGGTGATTAAATATAAACAACTTATTTAAGTTTCACAATAAATTGAAATTTGGAACTTTTAAATATTATTTTTTTGATCAAAACTCAGCAATTGTTTGTATCATACCAAGAGTATTGTACTCTGTGGAGAGGTAACCTTTATATAGGCTATTTAGGAATTTAAAATTTATTGTTGATTTTATGAATATAAACTCATCCAATTCTTTGTTAGCAGTTCCTACAGGTGTATTGAGGATTTCTGAATTTACACCCCAGGAAATAGCTGAAAACAATCCCATTCTCTTATCTGTAGTAATTCCTACTTATAAAGAACGTGACAATATCGAAAATGTAGTCAATATATTAAGTGGGTTATTGGATAAAGCTATTCCTGGTAATTATGAGCTCATTATAGTAGATGATGATAGCCCTGACCGAACTTGGGAAATAGCACAATCTCTCATATCAGATTATCCCCAATTACGGGTCATGCGTCGTCAAGAAGAACGGGGACTATCTTCAGCAGTAATCCGTGGCTGGCAAGCGGCCACAGGGCGGGTATTAGGCGTGATTGATGGCGATTTGCAGCATCCTCCAGAAGTATTAACACAACTATTACAGAAAATAGAAGCGGGGGCTGATTTAGCCTTAGCTAGTCGTCATGTAGACGGTGGTGGTGTCAGTAGTTGGAGTGTGATTAGACGCTTTTTATCGCGGGGGGCGCAGGTATTAGGATTAGTGATTTTACCAGAAGTTGTGGGTAGAGTTTCTGACCCAATGAGTGGTTATTTTATGGTACGACGAAGTGCGATCGCAAATACCACACTTAACCCCATAGGGTACAAAATTCTTTTAGAAGTCATTGGTCGGGGACAGGTGGGAGAAATTGCTGAAGCTGGTTATGTCTTCCGAGAACGCACAGAAGGAGAAAGCAAGGTAACGTGGAAACAATATCTAGACTATATTCAACATTTAATTAGATTACGGGTATCTACTGGGAGACTGGGAAAAATTCGTCAAAAAATCAACTTTCCCATTGAGCGATTTCTCCGTTTTGGTGCGGTAGGATTTAGTGGTGTATTTGTAGATTTAACCATATTTCACCTCATGCGTACCGTGATTAATTTGGGGTTAACTCGCAGTACAATTTTATCCGCCGAAGTAGCAATTCTCAATAATTTTCTTTGGAATGATTTGTGGACATTTGGGGATATTTCCCGAAAACAGACAGGAAAACGCCAGCGTTTCAAAAGATTCTGGAAGTTCAATATAGTCTGTTTAGCTGGGATAATCATCCAAACCTTAGTAGTCAATTTCCTATTTAATAACTTAGGTATGAACCAGTATATAGCCAAATTAATAGCGATCGCAGTTGCCACAATTTGGAACTTTTGGGTTAACCTAAAACTAAGCTGGCGAGTCACAGAAGTCAAATAAATCCATTAATTCATCCGCATTTAATTATTGATATTAGGTTTTCTCCTTTGATTAAACAAACCCGACATACTCATACCCGTCACCAACAAACCGATTAATCCAAAACCATTCAAAATCGGATAAATTGCCTGTAAATGAAAAATTTCCCCAGTATGAATTTCCAACATCAATCGAGAAGAAAGTCCAATATTAATCGGCCATTCCTTAACAACAGTAGCTAACATTCCCGTCAACACAGTTAATAAAAGTGGGACACAAACAATAATGCCAATAATCCGATGATATTTACGAAATGCTTTTTTCACAGTAATCCTCCAAAATAGAATAAAATTATTAAACGCAGATAAACGCAGATAAACGCAGATGAATTAAGAGATTAGTATTACCTTTGCGCCTTTGCTCCTTTGCCTCTTTGCGCGAAACATCTTAATTATCTGCGTCGCCAAACCTTCAATCCTTCAAACCACAAAATACTAAAAACCCCAGAAGTGAGACTAACTAACAAATCATCAAAATGCAGAAAAGAGAACCGGAATAAATGGCGTAACACAGGAACATAAAGCACCAGTCCCATAAACACCACACCACCACCTAATACCCACCAAAGTGCTGTATTAGGAGTGCGTAACATTTCAGGAATAGTCCGCGACCAAGAACGATTACTCAAAATCATACTCAAATTCGAGACAATTAAAGTAGTAAAAGCCAAAGCGCGAGCATCAAATTCTCCATGTCCAGAGTAAAAAGCCACACCAAATACAACCACCAGCACCACCAAGACACCTACCCCTTGCAGCAGTGCTAATTTCAAAGTCCGACGGCTGAATAATGACTCTCTAGGATTGCGGGGTGGACGGTTCATGATATTGCTTTCTTCTGGTTCAGCCTCAAATACTACAGTACAAGCCGGGTCAATAATTAAATGTAAAAAAGCAATGTGAATCGGCAGTAGCACCAGCGGCCAGTGAAATATTACCGGAATCAAGGACATTCCCGCAATCGGAATGTGAACCGCCAAAGTATAAGCCATCCCTTTTTTGAGGTTATCAAATACTCGTCGTCCCAGCCTCACAGATTGGACAATGGCAGAAAAATCATCATCTAACAAAACTAAATCCGCAGCTTCACGGGCAACATCTGTACCCCTTTCCCCCATAGCAATACCGATATTTGCGGCTTTCAAAGCTGGGGCATCATTGACACCATCTCCAGTCATAGCCACGATTTCACCGCAGCGTTTGAGGGCGTTCACAATCAGTAATTTTTGTTCGGGAACAACCCGCGCGAAGATATTCACGGTTTGAATGCGAGACAGTAATTCACCTTCTGGCATTGTTTCCAGTTCTGCCCCGGTAATTACTTCTGTGGCAGGTTTTAGACCGATTTGGCGGGCAATATTTTGGGCTGTGGCGGGATAATCACCTGTAATCATTACTACCCGAATACCAGCAGTGTAACATTCGGCAATAGCTGGGGCAACAGTTGGGCGCACGGGGTCAGCCATGCCTAGCATTCCTAAAAAGGCAAATTCAAAGTCATGCTGGGCTTCAGGAAGAGATTTGAGGGTTTTATTTTTTTGATGTTGCCCAATGACTTTGGCTACACCTAAAACACGCAAACCAGCAGCAGCCATTTTATTAATTTGTTGTTCTAAATTTTGCCTTTGTTGGGTGTTAAAATGACAAAGATCAGCGATCGCTTCGGGCGCTCCTTTGGTAGCAACTACTAACTTATCTTCTGGAGATTGCCACACACAGGACATGGCTAATAATTGACCCGTGAGGGGATATTCCCGCAGTATTTCCCAATCTTGATGTAAATGTTCTGTTCTAGCTAAATAATCATCACCCACTTGTTTGAGGGCTTTTTCCATGGGGTCGAAAGGGTCTTTGCGACTGGCTAAAATCCCAAATTCGATTAATTCATGAAAAGTTTCCGGCAGGGCTTCCCGTTCATGGAGGGCAACATCGTAAAATTGCGATGTTAATGTTGTCGGCTGATACACAAATAATTGCTGAACTGACATCCGGTTAAAAGTCAGCGTTCCGGTTTTATCTACACAGAGAACGGTCGCTGAACCCAATGTTTCTACTACGGGAACACGCCGAGTTAAAACCCTAGCCTGGGAAAATCTCCAAGCACCTAAAGCCAGGAAAATTGCCAAGACCACAGGAATTTCATTTGGCAAAATCGCCATTGCCAGCGCCAAACCTGCTAAAATTCCTTGTAGCCAATCGTTCCTAGTTGCACCGTAAATAACGATGACAGCCACGCAAATAGCGATCGCTACAAAGGTCAATTTACTGACAATTTTTCGAGTTTCCCGTTGCAAAACCGTGTCCTCCTGTTCCACAGTTTGCAAGGCTTTCCCAATTTTACCCATTTCCGTCTGCATACCTGTGGCATAGACTTGGGCAATTCCCTGACCTTGAACTATCAACGTTCCTGAATAGACAAAAGGTAGATCTTCACCACCAGGACGGTGCTGGGTGGCTGTTCTCATGGTGTTTTCTAAATCGGTGCTATCTTCTACTGATTGCTTGCGAACAGGTAAAGATTCACCGGTTAATAGAGATTCATCCACGCTCAAATGGGTAGACCACATCACCACAGCATCCGCAGGAACTCTATCACCCTCTGACAAAACAATCACATCTTCTCGAACTACTTCCCGTCCTGCAATCCGTTGACGTTCACCATCACGAATCACCAATGCACGGGGACTAGAAAGATCCCGTAATGCTTCCAAGGATTTTTCTGTTTTTTGTTCTTGGTATAAGTTGATGCCGACAATAAAAAAGATGAAACCTAACAAAATCAACGCTTCCTGAGCATCACCCAAAAACAAATAAATGATACCACAACCTAATAACAGGAGAAAAATTGGCTCTTTGAAGATTTCTAAGGCAATTTCCCAGATTTGACGATGTTTGCTAGATGGTAACTCATTATATCCTTCTTGTTTGAGGCGATCACCTGCGGTTAATGCAGATAACCCTGTAATAGATTGGAGTTCAATTTTATGAGTCATGATAAAAGTTTTGTTTTCACGTCCACGTAGCGTGCAGAGTACATATAGCGATCGCCAATAAATCCGCAAAATTTATCTTAAAAATCTCTTAAAACTGTTATTCTGAGCAGAGCGTTCCCACTCATAGGCTTATAGCGGTATGCTGCACTATTAGAGGGGACACCAATACCAGTATCCGCCACTTCCATAACTACAAAATCATCCCATTTAACGATTTTTATCCTGACCAGACCATCATTAGATGGATATTGCAAAGTATTTCCTAGCAAATTGCCACGTTGTCCTTTCCGAGTTCTTGACATTTGCTGTTTTATCATGGGAAATATCAGAGCGGTACAAATAAAAATATCCATTAGGAGTTGACAGTATGAAAAGTTTCAAACCGATGTTAATTATTGCAAGTATCAGCTTACTGACTTTAGTAGGTTGTAATAAACCCGAACAAGCTGCCACCGAAACTACCCCAGCAGCAACTTCCAATTCTACAGAAAAAGTCCCAGGACAAAAATCCACAGTAAGTAATGCAGGTTTACTCGCTGTAGTCTCCAAAACAAAAACCGCAGTTAAAGCTGGCAATTTTGTTCAAGCCAAAAAAGAATTTGACAAATTTGAAGATGCTTGGAAAGAAGTAGAAGATGGAATCAAAGCTAAATCTCGTAATAATTATGACGCTGTAGAAAAAAGTATGGATGAAATTTCAGGAGAACTCAAAGCTGCTAAACCTCAAAAAGACAAGTTATTAGCATCATTACAGTCATTAGAAAAAACTATTAATGCTATTTCCAAGTCTTAATAAGATCTCAAATGCAATAATTTTGAATGGGACAACATTTAAATAAAATCTGTTTTCTGTAGGGTGGGTAATGCCCACCATTCTTGCTTAAATGTCTTGGATTAGTCACTTTTTTGAGTAGTTTGTATATAACGATAAATTGCTGCTATATTCCGAGCATCATCAATACCTCGATGATGTGTACCTTGTAATTCCATTCCTAAATGTTCCAAAGCTTGTGCCATACCAAACTTATCAGATACACCTAAATATTCAGAAAATTCCGTTTTAATATTTCTGTGTTCTGCACCAAAAGGATAAGGAATATGATGAAATTTACAATCTTGGATAAATTGCGATTTATCGTAATTACCCCAAGAACAAAATATATTATTAGGAAATAAATTCATCCAATCAGTTAATTTTGACATCACTTCTGGGAAATTCGGTGCTGCGTCAACTTGTTGCTGAGAAATACTAGTCAATTCTGTGCAAAAAGCTGTAAGTTGAGGATTTCTCACAGGTTTAATAAATTGTTGAAACTCATCATCAATTTCCCAAGTTTGACGATTTAGCATTACCGCACCAATTTCAATAATTTCCATTATATGACGGGGAATGCTCTTTTGATGACAACAAGTAGCTTCAAGATCAATTATTAAAAAGTAGTTATTCATAGATAATTGATAATAGGTGATAAAATACTTACTTTCATCCTGTTCATCCTTTCATCCTGGATATCCTGATTCTGACAATTCATGAAAAAGGTTTGAGCCATTTTCGTAAAATAGCAATATCTAAAGCAAAAGCAGCAAAGGCAAACCACAATATACTTTCTCCTGCTAAGATTAAAAAAGGCAAAACCGGATTATTTATATGCCAACCAACTTCTATTTGAGTTAAACCCCGCACCAAACCAAAGGCCCAAACTCCACCAGTTTTGAGATGAGAATTGGTATCTACGCGGATAATATAGCGATAGGTGACACCAAATAGAAACCCAGAAAACCCGGCGATAACACCATTTAATAATATCTGTAAATTTACTATATCAATTTTATCATAACTAACCAAGGGAAAATACTTATCCAGCCATAAAACATTAATAAAGCTAGTGCTAAGGAAAGCTAAACCTAAAGATACGCTACCAATTGCTCCCGCTTTGAGGGATTCTAACCGTTCTGCCATTAATTCCATAATTTTTCTAACTCTCCTACCAATATAGTTAATAAATCCACTGCGTTTTCCCAGTATGATGAATATTAGAGCCGTTTTGTAATTATTTGAAAAGTAGAACTATGATTTTGACACTGGGTTGGGTATCGCTGTTAGTTGTGTTTACTTGGTCTATTTCTATGGTAGTTTGGGGACGCAACGGACTATAGAGGCATCGTGGAAAGTCCATTTTTGGGTATTTTAGCCGTATTTGGTGTAGTGCTGCTAGTAGGAGTCACTGGTGGTGTTGTTTATCTAACATTAGCAGATTGGCGCGATCGCCGTCGTCTCGAAGACGAAACCCGCGAAGCCCGACGTAGCACTAGCAAGCGAAAATGATTCTCTTACAGCTGACGTATAGCTGTATTTTGCGTTAAAAAGTGTTTATGTAGGGATAACAGCTATTCGTATCCCTACATAATCTATATTTATTGTTAAAGCAGATATCCAGGGAATAAATTCCCTGTCTAATAGCCAAAGTCGGTTAAAACCGACTAATAATAATTCTCTCTCTTCCTCTTTGCGCCTTTGCTCCTTAGCGCCTCTGCGCGAAATAAAATTAATTAAGTAAAATAGAAAAAAATATACCTGTCTATAGCCAAAAACTACAAACAAGTACAATTAAAAATAACAGTAGTTTATTAAAAAAACAAAATTATTAGTCGTTATCCCACTCTTCACGTCCGATTAAATCACCAATGCGATCGCGGAGTAAAAAATCACATTTCTCTAATTCACATTCTACACAAACCCACTCTCTAGCCGGAATAAACTGGCAAAGTGTATATATTGGCTGTTGACGGCCAACCATTCCCCTTTCCACCAGTCGGCGTGCTTCGTCCTGAATAACATTCAGAGAGTAGTAATTGTAATTGATAGAAGGCACCGTATTCACACTCATGGTTTTTTTCTCACAAAATTACATCAAAAATACATTTAGATAGCGTTCCTATTATGCACGAGGAACAAAGATGGCAATAATTAAACCTGTGTTCAGGGTTTTGTAGTTTGCTATACGGAACTATTATCATTTTGACGCTATACACCTCTAAATTATCTAAAGAAATGTTAAGTTTGTCAAGAAAGCGTGACATTCATGGTAATTGAATTTGATATTCCTAAGATAACAGCAGTTAAGTTTACTAATCAAACCTAGATATTTCTATTTTTAACATTTTTTAACATTAATTTGTATAAAAACTATTAAAGCTATACTAGATTTGCTATGAGGTTAACTGTATCAGTATATATAGGCTTATGGCGTTTGACCTCTACCCTCAGACACAGGATTTGCAACACCCGTAATTCTCTAAAAATAGGGAATTACGGTATTGCCCATTATCACCATCTAGATGGTTTTAACAAGCAACAAGTTCCAGATTTATGGATATTTTGGTCAACTTTAGCGCAATTATTCAGCCATCTCTTCTGCTCCCTCATCCATACTTGACAATGTCCGTTTTTGCTCCAGTTGATTTAACAAACTCAGCACTTTAGTACCTCGTTCTATAGA
This sequence comes from Dolichospermum lemmermannii CS-548, assembly GCF_028330815.1. Classification (NCBI taxonomy): domain Bacteria; kingdom Bacillati; phylum Cyanobacteriota; class Cyanophyceae; order Nostocales; family Aphanizomenonaceae; genus Dolichospermum; species Dolichospermum lemmermannii. Next base: position 49,016 of record NZ_JAQMTJ010000215.1, on the reverse strand, counting down.
ACGATCTTCCACAAAAATTACCTCTGGAGTCCGTCTTAATCTAACCCTAGAGCCAAGCTCACTGCGAACGTAACCCGTAGCTGACTTTAAACCAGCCATTGTTTCCGTCTTCGCTTCCTCAGTTCCATAGATGCTTACAAATATGGTAGCGTGTTGTAGATCCCCAGAAACATCCACATCAGTAACACTGACCATTCCCATGCCCACACGGTCATCTTTAATACCGTTAAATAGCATTTGGCTAACTTCCCGTTTAATTAATTCAGCAACGCGGGAAACGCGGCGATTTGTAGCCATATAAATTCCGCCTTCTCACAGAGGTTTAATAACATGATTCTAAATGCAAATTAGAGTGGACGGTGCATAAAATTAACAGCAACAGTCCAATAAGCTCAACCCTTTTTTAGTTCTAGTTTAGATTGGATTCAATCCCAGCATAGCCCGCACGGTAAGCGTTACGAAAAAAAGACCACCGGCAAAAAAGCCTAAAATAGCAATCAGCGTCACAGGACGTTTCAAGAATGGAAACAGCGGCTCAAGGGTGTTTAGAAAAATACCCAAGACGATACTAATCAAGTACCGAGGGTAGCGAAAGACGTTATCCCAAAATCCATCAAACATTTGAATTTAGACTGCCTTATTATAAACTTTATTGATTAGTTAGTTTTTAGTTTAATCGTAAGTAGATGGTAAGTCAAATCCCTAAACAAACTTACCCACGGCCATTTTTAAAGTGGGCTGGGGGTAAGACTAGATTAATTTCGCAATATAAAGACTATTTTCCTCAGCATTATCAGACTTATTATGAACCATTTTTAGGTGGGGGAGCAGTTTTTTTCTATTTGCAACCATCCAAAGCAGTTTTAACTGATATTAATGCAGATTTGATTCTTACTTATCGGTGCGTTAGAGATGATCTTGAGGACTTAATAACTTTGCTGCAAGCACATAAACAAAGACATAATTCAGATTATTATTATGATGTGAGAAATTCTTATACTGGGACAGATTTAGAAAAAGCGGCTCGGTTTATTTATCTGAATAAAACTTGTTTTAATGGACTTTATCGGGTTAATTCTCAGGGTAAATTTAATGTCCCTGTGGGAAAATATAAAAATCCTGGTATTTGTCAAGAAGAAATTTTAAAATTAGCGTCTGAATCCCTAAAAAAAGTAGAAATCAAACAAGCTAATTTTGATGAAGTGCTAAATTATGCAACTGGTAGTAATGAATTTGTTTATTTTGATCCTCCCTATTATCCTCTAAATAAAACTAGCAATTTTACAGCTTACAGTAATTTTTGTTTTGACGAGAATCAACAAATCAAACTCAGAGATATTTTTATTAAATTAGCTAATAAAGGTGTAAAAGTTATGCTATCTAATTCAGATTGTCCATTTATTCGTGATCTTTATAGTGATTTTAATATTCACACCATATCAGCAGCGAGGTCAATTAATTCTGATGCTCAAAAGCGAGGGAAAATCACTGAAGTATTAGTAACTTCTTATAAAAAATTGTAGGTTGGGTAGAACGAAGTGAAACCCAACATTGTTAAAAACAGTGAAACCCAACATTGTTAAAAACAGTGAAACCCAACATTGTTAAAAACGGTAAAACCCAACATTGTTAAAAACAGTGAAACCCAACATTCTAAAAACAGTGAAACCCAACATTGTTAAAAACAGTGAAACCCAACATTGTTAAAACAGTGAAACCCAACATTCTAAAAACGGTAAAACCCAACATTGTTAAAAACGGTAAAACCCAAAATTCTAAAAAACGGTAAAACCCAAAATTCTAAAAAACGGTAAAACCCAAAATTCTAAAAAACAGTGAAACCCAAAATTCTAAAAAACAGTGAAACCCAAAATTCTAAAAAACAGTGAAACCCAACATTGTAAAATCTAACATTTCCATGAAAATGTTGGGTTTCCTTGCGTCAACCCAACCTACGGAATTGACTTTAATTATTTTTAGCTTCAGCATGACCGTTACGAATAGACCATGCTAATTCCAACATTTGTGTCCAGCGTTTTTGGAGTTGTTTAGGAGTACATTGAACAGCTTTAGAAATAAGTAGATCACTTTGACAGGCAGTTTTTAACTCAAAAATTTGCTGTTGCTGTGGTGTAAGTTGATGCCAAAAAATATCCCATTGCTGGGAAGATAAACCTAACTTATGTTCTAAACCAGCACCTAACCATTGATGAACTAATTGCCATTGGTGCTGTTTGGCAAACTTCTCAACGTGATATTTAAATCTTTGCTGCAAATAATCGCGTTGACGACTAGTTAAACCCAGAATTTGATCAATTTCCGGTGCAGAAAGATCCTGGAGTTTGAGAGTCAAGTAATTCATACAATCAGATTGTCCTTGAGACTCCAGATATTTCATTAATTCGGTAATCACTCGATTGCGTTCCGACTCTTCCGAAGGGTCAAAACCAGGTTTAGCAATCATTTGTGAGCGAATTTGCTGCACTGCCACATTGCGTTGATAAGATTCTGCTTCTTCCGTTTTCGCAGAATCCACAGCCATTTCAATATCTACAGTAGTTTCTTGGGGTTGACGACGGGCAAAACCTTGAGCGCGTAAAACAATTAATTGCTGATTAGCACCACCAGGTAAATTAATCCGACGTTTGGCATATTGTTCTGTAAACGCCATATATTCAGCTACTTGTAACTGAGTCCGAGGGGTGTAATTTTCAGGTAATTCAGTTTCTCGACGAAAAGCTTTAATAGCTTCGATATAAAAAGCTTGTAAAAAATCTTCAATCAGATTGTAACGAGCCTCAAACCCTAAATCTGAGCCGGCAACAGTAACGTGACGATAAACAATTGCACCCAAACTGCTGTGTAATTCTACCCGTCCTTGTTTAGAACCAAGTTGATAGTAACGTAAACACTTTTGTAAACGATGTCTTCCTAAAGTAATTTGCCAAGACTGAATTTGTCCTGAGTTTTGAATGCGAGAGCTTTTATCACATATCCGTTCTACTTCTTTGGCTATGCGTCCAACGACATCTTGCACACCAGAAGTAGCAGCTTTAACTTGAGATTGCATCTCATGGGATAAAAGTTGCACCAATGTATCACTGGTGGGAATAGACAATTCTTCAAGAGAAATATAGCTATCAAAAGCAGATGTAGAATTAGGCAGATTGGCGATGTTAGCTTTCATGACTTTTCTATAAAATTGGTATTGCACCTTAACTCAAATGCAGATACGGTATTTAATGCCAGTCTCAGGAGGGAAAATCTTTGGAGATTTATTCCTCAAAATTCACCAACTAGATTGCTGATATGTAAATACTGTAGGAAATTTCCAAAGTTAAGGGCTTGTTAATTGTGTCGGTTTGTTTTTAGCAACTAAATCAAAGATGGCATATAAGATATTCACTGTGAGGGCAAATTGCCAAATTGCCAAAAGCCTAGTCATAGTAAGATTGGCTGATAGCCTGTATGGCGTAGCCATGATTACATGACTAAGGATGACAGCACCTGGAAGGATGACAATTTCAAAATTGGCGTAAGGTGATCATATAATTAGCGCAACGGAGTCCAAAACAAGGGGTTGCACTTGTAAAGCTTTATTCTTAAACCCAAGTAGCTACGGCTTCCCAACCTAAACCTCTCCGAATAATAACTGGTTCTTCATTGGTCAAATCTAAAATGGTAGACACTTGATATGTAGGTTCTTCGGCAGTGTCAATAATGATATCTACCAATTTATCCAAATGATCATATAAATCTACCCTTGTCAAAATTGGTTGTTTTCCGTTCTCAACTATTTCCTGGTCTTCGTCATTTGCTCTAATATGAGCCGAAGTAGAAATAATCGGGTTTCCTAATGCTTCCATTAATGCCAAACAAACCTGATGATTTGGCACTCGAATTCCTGTGGTTTTGCGTTTGGGACTTTGTACTAGTCGTGGTACGAGTTTGGTAGCAGGGAGCAAAAATGTGTAGGGTCCTGGTATTAACCGCTTCATAATCCGGTAGGCTGTATCACTTACGAAGGCATAAGTCGCCACATTAGAGAGTGAGGGACATAAGAATGTCAGTGGTTTATCATTTGCTAACTGTTTGATTTGCCGCACTCTTTCGACCGCCGACTTGGCATTCAAGTCACAACCAATTGCGTAAACTGTGTCTGTAGGGTAGAGCATGATAGCGCCACCTAATAGCGCTAACTTTATTTCCTCTATTCGGCGGCTTTGAGGATTATCAGGATGAATGGTGAATATTTTGGCCATAATGATTATTGGTAATGGGTAATGATTATTGGTAATGGGTAATGGGTAATTGGTAATTGGTAATTGGTAATTGGTAATTGGTGATAGTTTTACCACTGACAACTGTACGGGCGAAGCATTTGGAGAACTATTTTTGGCAATGACCGATAATTTATCTTCCAAATGCTTCGCCCCTACTAACAATTGACAACTAACTGTACGGGCGAAGCATTTGGAGAACTATTTTTGGCAATGACTGATAATTTATCTTCCAAATGCTTCGCCCCTACTGACAACTGACAACTAACAAATAAATTTATGAATAAAATCGCTTATCTTCAATGCCCAACAGGGATTTCTGGTGATATGTGCTTGGGGGCGTTAGTCAGTCTCGGTGTGCCTGTGGAGTATTTGGTGGAAAAACTCAATGGCTTGGGAATTGAGGCAGAATACCGATTACGGGCGGAATTGGTTCACCGTCAAGGTCAACAAGCGACTAAGGTTGATGTGGATTTGGTTCATCACCATCATCATCATTCTCATAATGAACATGATCACCACCACACCCGTCATTTGCCAGAAATAGAGGAGATGATTCTCAAGGGGAATTTGCCAGTGCGGGCGGAAGCTTGGAGTTTAGCTGTTTTCCGCCAGTTGGCGGTGGCTGAGGGGGCTGTTCATGGCATCGCACCGGAAAAAGTTCATTTTCATGAAGTGGGGGCTGTGGATGCGATTGTGGATATTGTGGGTACTTGCTTAGGGTTGGATTGGTTGGGTATTGATTGCGATCGCTCAGGGTTGCCTTTGCTATACTGTTCTGCATTTCCAACGGGAGGTGGTACTGTTAATGCGGCACATGGAAGAATGGCTGTACCAGTACCAGCGGTGTTAAAGTTGTGGGAAATGCGGGGTTGTCCAGTTTATAACAATGGTATTGACAGAGAATTGGTAACACCAACGGGGGCGGCGATCGCTACTACCTTAGTACAAGACTTTGGTTCTCCACCACCAATGACTATCAAACAGATAGGATTAGGGGCGGGTTCTCTAGATTTACCCATTTCTAATATACTACGGCTCTGGTACGGTGAAAATGAATCTTTACAGACTGATAACTCTGATTTAGGGGAATATTCTCCAAATCTAGAAACTATTACTGTCCTCGAAACTCAAATAGATGACTTAAATCCGCAAGTATTCGGTTATGTATTTGAGGCTTTATTTGCTGCGGGTGCGGTGGATGTTTTTACCCAACCCATAGGGATGAAAAAGTCACGAACTGGAATTTTATTAACTGTGATTTGTCATCCTGAAAATTTAGCTAGTTGTGAGGATGTGTTATTTCGAGAAACTAGCACTTTAGGGATTCGTCGTACTACTCAAAAACGGTCAATTTTACAACGAGAAATGCAAAAGGTGGAAACTATTTATGGGACAATATCGGTAAAAGTTGCCTGGACAGGAAAAGCTACAGAAAAGGTGATTACTAATGTGCAGCCAGAATATGAAGATTGTGCAGAATTAGCAAGACAAAATAATATTCCTTGGCGAGAAATTCATCGGTTAGCGTTAGAAAGTTGGCACAATTAACAAGATCCCCGACTTCTTGAAGATGTCGGGGATCTGAATATTTCTAAATATTTCAATAAATCTAAAATGAAGAAAATTGTCCGGTGGTTTATTTTAGGTGGTACGCTATTTTTTTTGTTGAAAGCGTTAAAAGATAATTGGTTGGGAGTTAGTGCTATTCGGATTAGTGCAAATGGATGGTTAATATTAGTAGCTGCTACATTTATAACTTTACTGGCACATATTTGGGCGGGTTGGATTTGGACTTGGGTATTAAGGGAGTTAAATCAATCTGTATCTGCTATTGAATTTATTCAAGTTTATTTAAAAACGAATATTGCTAAATATTTACCTGGGAATATTTGGCATTATTACGGGCGAATTATGGCGGCTAAAAATGCTAATATTCCTACTAATATTGCTACTTTAAGTGTTTTATTAGAACCATTATTAATGTTAGCAGCAGCTTTAATTATTATTGTTTTATTTGGTAGTGAACTTGTTGTTAATAATCTGAAATTTAATTTCATGATTCTGCAATTTCTGAGTTTAATAATTGTCTTGGGTATACTTCATCCTCGATTTTTAAATCCAGCTATTAAACTTTTAGAACGGTGGAAAAATAAAAAATCTCATGGAGAAAATCAATTAATTAATAGTTTTATAATTAAACGTTACCCGGTAAAACCATTATTAGGAGAATTAGTTTTTTTAGGGTTGAGGTGTGCTGGATTTATTTTAACTATGTTGGCTTTAACTTCTGTAAATTGGGAGCAAATACCCTTATTAGTGGGAGCTTTTAGTTGTGCTTGGGTATTGGGGTTAATTGTTCCTGGTGCGCCTGGTGGTTTAGGAGTATTTGAAACCACAGCGATGTTACTGTTACAATATCATTTTCCGGCGGCTTTGGTGATTAGTGCGATCGCGCTTTATCGTCTCATTAGTATCTTAGCAGAAACCACCGGAGCAGCCCTAGCTTGGCTATTTGAAAGGATTTAATCAATTTTATATCTATGCTCATTTAGGAGTCACCGAGATTTGATGTTATAGTTTTGGTGAAATAAAATCGGGCAAATATTAGAAGGATAATTAGAAAGGCAATGAGGGAATGAGTGAAGATATCAGGCTTGATATAAAAGTTCCCTGACAAACAAATAAGCAAAGCAAAATTTGTTCAGCCAGAGAAGTTTATAGTAAGTAAGGCTTTATATTTAAGTGAGTCAAAATAGCTATTTTGCAAGAGTTAAATATTCCTAAATAGAGAGAAATTATACTAATGCTGTTGCTATAACCATCACTGCTTGAGCAGGAGTTAGACGTGCTGAACCGTTGGCAGCTAAGAATCCAGCGAGGGCGGTAGCAGCAGCAGCAGCATCACCACCACTAACAGTAGCGGATTCTTCCAAAGAAAGTTCAGTAAACAGTTCCTTATGTTCGAGATTATTAATTTTTGACATAATTGTGTTCTTCTTAATTAGGCACATCTAATCAGAAAACCAAGTAATTATTCACTCCCCTACTCTCTGAAAAGTTTCCAAAAAACTTATGAAAAAATTAATTGAGGGGTAGGGAAGTGAACAGTTAAGGAGGAAATTGTCTATGGTTTTACTAAGTTTAAGAAATGCGCCCACCTCACTTTGAAGTAGCGAGTATCTGCTTGAATTTCTGGGAATCTGGGGCGCATTATTCACTTCATTTGATAGAACAAATGAATGAAAGGCTACAGAGCGATTATGCCAATGTTGTTATTGATGCTAGAACACCTTGAGCAGGGGTTAGCGGCACACCACCGTTAGCTGTCAAGAACACGGCGACCGCATTAGCTCCTTGAGCAGCACCAGCACCACCATTCATCTCAGCAGATTCGTCATTGGAAAGTTCGCTAAACAATTCATGATTTTCGATAACTTGCATGATGTTTTTTCCTTAATTAACAGAATGAAGGTAAAGATTGAAGTGGCACTTTTCTCAAGCAGAAAGGTACACACATTGCTCGCACAGTTCACAAAAAAGATTAAATTTCACAGTTAAAAAAGCACTCAAAAATTTGAGAACTAGGAAACAACATCCCGGAGGATAGCTTCACTAGCAGGTGTAGTTTAGAGCCAAAGTAAAATATTCACTAATGCTCAAACTTCCTTGCCTCTTTGTGAACTTGATGGTGAACTGTCCTTACTTTCTATAACGAACACCCAAAACAAAATATTCCGAAGTTGGCAAGAAAATTTGGAAGCCTTGCTGAATAGGTATTGAGCAAGCGCAACTAATGGTATTTAGGTTTTTATCAATCAAGAACTGCTATATTTTTTTCTGTTGCATAATTATAAATTTTATATTTTTCCTCTATCTAGAGTAATAAAAAAAGCTAAATTCTATCTCTACTGTTTAGACGATGTTGAATAGATTGGCATTGAGACTTAAATAGGAAGAATCGAAATAAAAATATGCGGTGATATCAAATCCGGGTAATTGCAATCATCGAATATTTTATGATGACCAAGCTGTGAACCGTCTATGCAGTTAGTGTGAGACATGGAATGTAAGTAAGAAAATATAGAGAAAAAAGATTTGGTTTCAAAACCATAAATTTATATGGTATTAATCAACATTCTCTACATTTCCTTATGTGAGAAAAAAGTATAAATGCTGAATTTATATATTTGTTGGTGAAGGCGTTATTCAAGTAAGTTGAATTTACGCTCCAATTTTCACAAAAATAATCATATTATTCAGCAATTTGCACATTGGAAAGATTATTTGTTGCCTAGTTAATAGCCTATTTATCAAGGACATATTGTATGTTATCAGCGCAGGAATCATGGTCTTATTCTTCAGAGACTTGGCTTGACTCAAACTATCGCCAGAGATTAAAAAAAATTGCCCACAAATACACTAGGGGTACAGGCATATCTTGGGAAGATGCGGTTCAAAATGCCCATTTAAAAATATTTCAGGGTCTGCAATCTGGAAAGTTTAGAGAAGGAGGATTAGAAGAATTTTATCGCTGGGCTGCTACAGTAGCCCGCTGTGCGATTATTGATTTTGTCCGTCAAGAAAATCTGCGAAAATGCCAAAGTTTAGATTGCAATATCCCTGGAACAGATATAGCCCTGTTAGATACAATTACTGATGAATTTAATATTTTGGAAGCAACAGAAAGGGCAGATTTAATTCTTAAAGCGATAGAGAAAATTTATCAACTAGATCAACAATATCCACGCCAAAACTATCTGAAATTATGGCAAGGTAAAATTGATGGAAAAACACAAACTCAACTAGCTGGAGAATTGAGAGTTAGTCAGAGTGAAATATCCAAACGATGGCAGGAACTTTTAGGACGGATTGCTGATTCTTTAGGACTACTTAAAGTTGAAGATCTCAAGGGCAAACTGCAAGAAAATCGCCAGCAAAAGAGAGAATACAATCGGTCAACAAAGCAGTGGTAAGTGAATAAAATACTCAAATTGATTGAAATGAGAGTAAATCCTGATATTTAGAAGCGTCCGAACGTTACATAATATATGGGATTGGATGCGACTACACCCAGAATCCCGGCTCGTCGTTAATTTTTGTCGGGAAACTAAATATATGCGTGTAAACTTGAGTAAATCCACATTTTTAAACAGGCAAGCGTCTAATATGCCAATCCCACAACCTGGAGAAATTTGGGAAGTGAGTCGCTTAGTAAGAAGTCCTCTAAAATTCTCAAGTCAAGAACAAGAGACTTTTTACTCTTCCTCAGCACAAAGTTTTTTGGCAGGCAACTCACCACCGCGCTATGTAATGATTGTCAAAGAACCTGAAGCAATTCTAGATACAAACGAGGAGTGGCTAATTTTTTCTGTCATGTTGCTATCAGGAGAAACAGATTTTCTCAGTGATGTAGATTTGCTAATTCCTGCGAAAATATCTGGACTAGAAAAAGATTTATTAGCTGAAACATGGCACATTATCCCAGGGTTAGCTTGTAACTTGCTACAGCCAGTTGGTAACAGACTATCGCGCCAGATTTATGACTGTCTCCTGACCGTTAGAGACTATCATTATGGGTTAGGTAAAGAACCATCAGTAATATCAGAAATCCAGGAATTAGGTTTAATAAATAGTAGCTTATCTTCTGCAAATAGCTTAAAGATTCAAGATTTTCACAAAGCAGAACAAGCCTGGAGTGATGTCTTGACAGTACCAGTGGCAGCTTGCCAAACTTACTTGAAAAGTATAAACTTCACCAATGCAGTATTAAATGAAGCATTGCAACTAGAACAAGACCTGCAAATTGATAGAACCTGGACTAAGTTCGATGTCAATAAAAAGCCTCAAATTGATTAATTTGAGGCCATGATACCAAAGCTTTTGTCAAAGTTTTTGAGAAATTTCAATATTTTGAATAGATTCACTTTCTAATTACACAAGGAATTAAGCGAATTATTAACTTGATTAACGAACAGTTCCCCTAAAACTGCCGCTAAATTAAGCAACGGTGAAAAAATTTCTCCTTAATCTCATTCCTCCGTGTCCTCTGTGCCTCTGTGGTTCGATAAATTAACCTTAAACCACAGACGCACAGAGTAAAAAAAGATATTAATCTCCAGTAATAGAAAGTTCACTCACCCAAACTCTCGGTGCAACTCCTCCTGGTGTTAACTCAACTTCTTTTTCTACATAAACAATTGATTTCAAAAGTTCTAAGAAATCACCAGCTACAGTTGCCGACTCAATACTGGTTTTTTCACCCTTATTAATTAACCAACCATCAAAAGGTAAAGAAAAAGAACCTTGTAAAGCCTTAACACCCGCATGAAGAGCTTGTAAATCATCAATTAAAATCACATTTTCCGCAGTTTCCAAACTCAATTCTTTCTCTGGAGTTCCTGCTGCAAAAACGTGATAAAAATTGGGACTAACGCTTACTTTTGCGCCAATACTAGCATTACCTGTAGGTTGAGCATTTAACCGTTTTGCAGTTCCCGCACTATGCAAAAAGCTAGTTAAAATGCCCTTTTCTATTAACTTAATTTGCCGGGTGGGAGTCCCTTCACCATCAAAACTTTCAGCCCCAATATTAGCGGGGTGTAAAGCATCATCATAAACTGACAGTAAAGGTGAAGCCAGTTCTTTACCGATATCATCAGTTTTTGATAAACTTTGATTATCCAGAATACTTTGGGCGTTAAATAAATTGGAAAAAGCCCCCAACAAACTTAAAAAAGCTTCAGCAGAGAAAACTACTTGATATTTACCAGTTTTGATTTTTTCATAATGCAAATGACTGATAGTTTTATCAGCAGTTTCCTGAATACAACCAGCAATATCTAAATCGGCTACACTTTCCTTAACTCGATAAGCACCAGCACTGCGGGGTTTTTTATTTTCCTCTTCAGTTTTGCTGTACAAATAAATAGAAGCTAAAGAATGAGATTCAGTTCTCACAGCACCATCACTATTGAGATAAAATCTGTCAATATCTCTTTGTGCTAAACCATTATAAGGCACACTTGTAATCGCAGGATGTTTTGCCATTAATTCTTTTTCTGCTACTAATAGTTTTTCTATTAGTTCAGAAACAGGTGCTTGTAGGGCTTTCTTTTGATGTGTATTAGGAATAGGAATAGTTGCTTCTGGACTAAAATCAGGAACGTTTTCTTTAACTCCAAAAAAGCTCGCTTCGTAAGCAGTTTTTAAAGCCAATTCTAATCCTTGAGGATCTACATCTGTGGTGCTGGTAACACCCATTGTATTTTCTTCATTCCAAACTCGAACTGTTACTCCAGAACGATTGGAAGCTTTGACTTGTTTGGGTTCACCTTGGTCAACTTGAACGCTAGTATCATCTACAGTTGAACCGTAAATATCGAATTTTTTAATGCCCAGTTTGGCAGCATTTTCTTGGGCGTAGGTTGCGATTTCTTGAATGTTAGACATGATTACATTTTAAGATGAAAGTTTCGCGCAAAGGTACAAAGGAGCAAAGGCGCAAAGGAAGAAAAGAATTAATGATGAGAACAGATAATCTGGATGGTTTATCTGTTTTTCATCTGATGATTTTTATCTGCCACCAACGGTAATAGAGTCAACCTTAATGTGGGGTTGTCCAACTGTGGTATAAATGCTGCCGCTGACTGAGCCACAAAAGCCGGGAGCTAGTTCTAAATCTTGGGAACATAGGGAAATTTTATTCATGATTTCCTTGGCTTCACCGATTAAAGTAGCACCTTTTAATGGTTTGGTAATTTTGCCATTTTCTATTAGGTAAGCTTCATCAACGCTAAAGTTAAATTGACCTGTTGCGCCCACACTTCCGCCACCCATTTTCTTACAGTAAATACCTTTATCAACGGAGGCAAATAGGTCTTCTGTTGTGTGTTCTCCACAATCAATATAGGTATTTCGCATCCGACTAGCGGCTGCAAAAGTGTAATTTTGACGGCGGCCACTGCCTGTTCTGGGGTGTCCTGTCCGCACTGAACCGGTTCTATCAGCGAGGAAGTTTTTGAGGATGCCTTTTTCAATTAATAATGTTCTTTGGGCGGGCATTCCTTCGTCGTCCATATCAATTGTCCCGAAGGCGTTATCAGCGCGGCCTTCGTCCCAAGCTGTTAAGCTTTCATGGGCGATTTTTTCACCTTTTTTGTCGGCAAATGGTGTGGTTTTGCGTTCAATTTGGGTGGTTTCTAAAAGGTGTCCACAAGCTTCATGGAAAATTACACCGCCAAAGTGATTGGCCATGATAATGGGGTAAGTTCCTGATTCTACGTAATCTGCGTAAAGCATTTTACCAGCAGATTCGGCGATTTGTTCGGAGGCTTTTTGATAATCCCAGGTTCTCAGGAAGTTAGCGTCACTGGTGTTACCTGCCCGTTCACCAATGGAGGAGCGGTTAGCACCGTCAGCACAAAGCAGGTTGAATCCGACAGACTGAGTGAGGCGGATATCACGGGCAAATGTTCCATCACTACCAGCAACTAATACTTCTTGCCAATCACGGAAGTAGGAAGCGCGACGGGATTGGACGTGGGTAGCTTTTTTATTAAGTTGGGCTGTACCATCAAGGAGGACTTCTCCCATTTCGCTGATAGAACTACATAAGGGTAGCCAACCATCTTTACCGCGTTTGCTGGCGTAGTCTCTGAGTAGTTCTAGGTTGATTTCGGGAATGAAGGCACTCGGTCCGGGTAGTTGTAAGCCTAAGATGGAAAGAGCTTTTTCTAAAGCAGCTTTTAAACCGGCAAATGTGAGGTTATTGGTGCTAACGTAGCAGTCAGCTTTGCCACGAAATACTCGCACTCCTGCACCGGTAGCTAAACTGGGGGAAATGCTGGTAATGGTGTCTTCTTCGGCTAAACAACTGATGTAGTTGCGACGTTCTAAGAAGTATTCCACAAAATCAGCACCGGCGGCGCGTCCTAGTCCTAAAAGGGTTGCCAGAGGGGCTTCCCAAGTGTCATCGAAGCGTTCTGTGGTGGATGAATATTGTAAACTGGGAAGTTGATTTGAGAGAAGTAGGGTGTTTGTAAGCATGAAGTGCCTCGTCTGCTGGCGTTATCTATAGATGTAACTGAAATAATCCTGGTGTGTTCAGTCTAACAAATCTATGAAAGTCGTTGTTGGCAGTTAGGCTGTGGGGTTTTCCGCCATTTGCAGATAAATTTATTTAATACTCTCATTATTTTCCGCGACTACTGCGGCGTGTCGGTGGGTGAGGCTGTGGTGGTTCTTGAGATTTTAAACCATTATCGTCTGTCAAAAATTCTACATGAAAACCTTTTTCGTGATAGTAATACCAACCCAAGACTACAATACTCGCATCTCCCATAGAAGTTTTTTCTACAGCTTGATTAGGAAATTTTTCGGCTAAATTTTTCAATCTTTCTGCTTCCCATAGTACAATTTGTTCACTAAAAGCAGCCCAAGGACTTGTTTCATCAGCAGCATAAATCATGATTTGGGCAAATTTTTCTGATGTTATTCTTTTACTATCTGAATTTGTAGTTTTAGCTTGGGCAATATGATTACCTGTTTCTATAACTGTGGCTAATGGAAGTACCAAGGTTGTTCCTTTTGCAATTTCTGTGAGAATTTTCTCATTAACAAGTTCAAAATCCCATTTATTATTACCAGCAGTTTCTTTACCTGGAACTTTTAACCAAACACACAATAAAGATGTATCTATTAATAAAACTTTTCTCATATTTTTAATTATTCCCCATGAGAAAGGCTGCGTTCAATTGCGCCTTTTGTTGTCATTTGTCCCAAGGAATAGGATGCAAACAATTTGGGGAAGTTGTCAATATCTTCTAAAAGGGTAAGTTTACTTTCTCCTGTTTCTGAATCTCGATGTGCGACAACTACAAAAGGAACTATTTCCGAACCAAAAGCATCTAGTAAAGCTGGGTTATGGGTAGTAAGTAAAATGTCAATATTGCGTTTACTGCCAATTTCTTTTAATATTTTCACCAATAATGCTGCACGGGAAGGATGTAAACTATTATCTATTTCTTCGATGACAATTTGACTACCTTCAGGACGGGTTAATAATGCTGTGAGAATAGCTAGAAAGCGTAATGTTCCATCTGACATACTTCTAGCATCAATTTCTGTTATTTCTCCTGGTTTCCATTCTTCTTGACAGTAAAGCATAGCATCAGTTTTAAATCTTCCTACTTTTTCTGCCCATACTTTTTTAATATCACCTTCTGGTAATTCTTTCAGATACCTTGATATAGTTAATTCTATTTCTGTTTTTTGTTTTTTTGGTAATGCTGCTAATACCCCAGCAATGTTTGAACCATCACTTTCAATATATTCAGATAACTGTGAATAATTTCGCATTCTATCAGGAAGAGGATTGATGACAAAAATATTGTATAGAGAATCAAAAAAATATTCAAGTGATTCCTCAGAATCATTACGCATATGAATATGACTCCAAACCATGTTAATATCTGTAAATTGTGGTAGAGTAAGAAAAGAATTATTACTACCAATATTTTTTCCCAACATATTTTCTATAATGCACTCACCTTTATTTAAATATTTAGTTCTTAAAACGTCTATAATTTTGCTATTTTCTAACCCGTAATCATTTTGTAATTCCTGGTGTTCCATTAATTCTTGTACAACTTTAAGAGATGGTTTTGTTTGTACTGTAATAGTATAAATAAAATCAATATTAAGATTATTACCTCCAGCAATAATCTTTAATGTGAATTCTTTATTTGGTTTAAGTGCAGCCCCTTCTAAACCACCTCTAATTGAAGGAAGAGTGGAATCACCCACCAACGCTGGTCTAATATCCTTTCTTATAAATGTTCTTTGCAAAAATTCCAAAGCTTCAACCACATTAGACTTACCACTTGCATTAGTTCCAATAAGCACAGTTAAAGGATCAAGTGGAAGTTCAGCATAACGGAAACTTTTCCAATTTTCGAGAATGAGTTTTTTCAGCATAATCAAAACTACATATATTTTATTTACTTAATACTTGTAATATAAATCAAATTTTCTTTATTCTACATCAGTCTTGCTGGTTGATATCGTCATTTTTGATGTTAAGGTAGTAAAAAGGCGCAATAAGAGAGAGCTTGACAAGCCTTAATTATACCAAAAAGGGTTAAAACTCGTAAGATATGGTGAGGGGGTAATATCCTTTTTTATCCTTGAGACTATTCTATCTTTTATCCAACTATCAACACCCTCTTTCCCCTCAATGATTATTTTATTGAGGGTGGATAATTGCCGACTTGACTGTATTTTATTTCTAAATATTGGGAAAATTGGTTTAAAACCAATTTTTATTCAGTAATTTGTTACTGACAATGACCACAAACATTAACATACCAAACTGAATTTGCCAAGGTGATAACACTAAACTTACAATAAAAATGACGGCTGTGAACACACCTGCAATATTGGTGATTTCATCATCATTTCTTTGGAAGAGATAGCCAGTCATTACACCTGTAACTAATGTTATTAAGAAAAATAAAGGCATTTTCACTAATCTCCAAACTACGAGCTACTGTTTAATACCAGTAGATTTTAACCTTCTTCAAGAACGTTATTAACATTATACTTAAGTAAGACAAAATGGCAACAAATTTATTCTCAAGTGATGAAATTAGCTATTCTCAAATGATGCCATTATTTGCTAAATTAAGTTAACACTATCTATTCGTGCTGGAATCAACTTAACACTTTCAATTTAAATATCCAATGTTGAACATTTCCCAACTCCTCGCAACTGAACTAAAACTTAAACCCCACCAAGTACAAAATGCGCTAGAACTCTTAGCAGAAGGGGCAACAATTCCCTTTATTGCGCGTTACCGTAAAGAACGCACTGATGAAATGGATGAAGTGCAATTACGGGATTTACAAGATAGGCATAATTACTTAACGGAATTAGAAGAAAGAAAAAAAGTAATTGTGAATGCGATCGCTCAACAAGATAAACTTACCCCAGAACTACAAGCAAAAATAGCATCCTGTCTCCAAAAAACCGAACTGGAAGATTTATATTTACCCTATCGTCCTAAACGTCGGACACGCGCTACCATTGCCAGAGAAAAAGGGCTAGAAGCACTGGCTACATTTATTAAATCCCTAAATGTTAAAAATGGTATTTCCGCATCTTTAGAGGCAGAATCAGCAAAGTATATTTCGGAAACCTTGGGAGTAAAAAGCGCAGATGAAGCTTTAAAAGGTGCGTCTGATATTTTAGCTGAAGAAGTAGCAGAAAAAGCAGAATCACGCGCATATATCCGCGATTATCTGTTAGAAAATGGGGTGTTTATTTCTCGGATTAAAGACGAACATCCTCAAGGGACAACTAAATTTGAAATGTACCGAAATTATCAGATTAGAGTCAAAAATATTGCCCCTCATAATCTGTTGGCCTTATGTCGAGGAGAAGATGAAAAAATTCTCAGTTTTGAAGTTGCTTATGATGAAGATTTTGTGCTGGGTTATTTAGAATCTCAAGAAATAAAAACTCAAGTTCGCAATATTCGAGATTTTTATCAAGTCATGTTAAAAGATAGTTTTAACCGCTTGATGAAAACTTCCTTAATTAGCGAAGTAACAAACGAGAAAAAAACCTTTGCTGACATAGAATCAATCAAAACTTTTGAAACCAATTTACGAGAATTGCTATTATCCGCACCAGCAGGAATGAAACCAACAATGGCTATAGATCCAGGTTTTAGAACCGGGTGTAAAGTCGCTATATTAGATGAAACTGGGCAATTTTTAGAATATCAAGCTGTCTTTCCCCACCAAGCAGCAGAACAACGCCAAAAAGCCGCCCAAACTATTAAGAAACTAATTGAAAAATACCAAGTTCAATTAATTGCTATTGGTAACGGTACAGCGTCACGGGAAACAGAAGAATTTGTGGCCGAAATATTACCAAATATAGCCCATAAACCAGTTAAAGTTATGGTAAATGAATCTGGTGCATCTATATATTCTGCCAGCGACGTAGCTAGAGAAGAATTTCCCGATTTAGATATTACCGTGCGGGGTGCAATTAGTATTGGGAGAAGATTACAAGATCCTTTAGCAGAACTAGTTAAAATAGATCCTAAATCAATTGGTGTCGGACAATATCAACATGACGTTGATCAAAAATTACTGAAAAAGAAATTAGATGAAACCGTCGAAAGTTGCGTTAATTATGTGGGTGTAGACTTAAATACAGCTTCTAAAGAACTTCTCACCTTTGTTTCGGGAATTACCCCCACCATAGCTAATAATATTATTGCCTATCGTAACGAAAATGGTGCATTTAAAAATCGTCGTCAACTTTTGAAAGTAGCGAAATTAGGACCAAAAGCCTTTGAACAAGCAGCAGGGTTTTTAAGAATTCGTGGTGGTGAAAACCCCTTAGATAATACCGCAGTTCATCCAGAAAGTTACTCTTTGGTACAATCTATCGCGGCTGATTTAGGAGTATCCTTAAATCAAGTGACACAAGTTGCAGAAAACCTCAAAAAAGCCAACATCAAAAAATACGTTACCGAAACCATTGGAGAACCAACCCTGCGCGACATTCTCAGCGAATTAGAAAAACCAGGCAGAGATCCTCGTGCGGAATTTAAATATGCTACCTTTAAAGAAGGAATCAAAGAAATTAAAGATCTAACCGTCGGAATGCAACTAGAAGGAATCATTACCAACGTTGCTAACTTCGGTGCTTTCGTTGATATTGGAGTTCATCAAGATGGCTTAGTGCATATTTCCCAACTTGCTGATAAATTTGTAGATGATCCCAAAAAAATCGTCAAAGTTGGACAAGTCGTTAAAGTACAAGTTTTAGAAATCAACGAAAAACTCAAACGCATAAGCTTATCAATGAAAGGAATCAAACAATAATAACGTAAGTTGCTAATTAGGTAAATTGTCAGAAGTGGCTAACTCCAAACTACGCGAACAGTATATCCAGGATTAAAGGATGAACAGGATGAAAACCAGAGATTTTATCACCAATCACCAAATTTTCACCTGTCCTTGTGGAACAACTAGAGGAAGTTAGTAATTCTTCCCGCACAGTCCCCCAAACTGAGGCGGCACTTCTGAGCAGAAAATTTGCTGAACTTATGGAAGGCTTGGAAGAAAACCACAAACAACTTAAATCTACAACTGAATTACTAGACGACATTAGTAATCGGTGGGGTTAAAGTACATGACCCTGAAAGATGATATTGAACAATTTCGGAGGCATTTGAATCGTTGTTTAGAAACAACGGAATATTTTTATCGCCTCTGTAATGAAATTCAAGATTGCCCAGAAGATGAGTTATCTTATTTCTTTCGACAACTTCAAAATTTATGTGAAGAACTAGAAGGACAATTAAGCCATACAGGTGATTGTTTGATGGACATTAATCGTCAATGGGGAAATGCTACTATACAGCATTATCACTCACGTACTGGGAATATTACTAACATATCTAGCAATACTTCCAGTGTAAACTCAAATTCTGTACCCGTATCTTCTGGAGCGAAGTTTAATTTTCCTGCTGTCAATTCTATTTATGAAACACAGTTAGATCCAGACTTTGGAACACTGCTGAAAACATTAATGTCAGCACAAGACAAGTTTCAAATATTTAAGACACGCAGTATTGCTCAAGGCATCAAGATTGCTAAAGGCAAAATTGGCGAAAGTCTTTGTCATGCTTTTTTACCTGAAATTATAGATAGTTGTTGGTTTTTAGAAGGACAAACAGGTTTACCAGTAGAAACTACTACGGAAGAACTGGCCTATCAGACAGCAAAAGAATTTTTAGCAAAAAATCCATCTACTAAATATGCTATTGCTAGTCGTCTCTTTAGTGGTGGAGATCCTTATTCAGTAGACTCCGTTCTTATGGTTATCAGCCGTAAGGATATAGAAAATTGGGAGCAGTTAAAACGTAGTAGTGCAACCTATTTGGTGTTTGAATGCAAAACAGATAGTTCTCAACTTTCTAAATCTCAAAGTTTATCTTCTTATGTTGAAAAGCAAGCCAAATATATGGAAAAAATAAACTAGGTTTAGAAGATCGTCATCAATTAGGTAAGGATTTGTTGCAAGCAAGTAGTGAAGGAAGAGTTATTTATACAGCTTGGCATTTAGATACGCCATCAGGTAAAATTAAAGCTAGAAGAATTTTGTAAGATGGTGTAGCAAATAGAAGGCTAGATTTCAGTTTTAACAATAGTGCCTATTCTCAATTAAATTTACAGAGAATATAAATAATTATAGCGGTTATCGTTCGGATGCAATACAAGTTTTTTGGTTATACAATAATTTCTTAGAGAAGGCGGGGATCTTACTGAAAATTTGTTATTTAATCTAACCTCAGATAGATAAGAATTATACCCAAGAAAAGATGTCAAACATGAATCTATCTTTGAAAATAGTAATCAGCACAGATATTGCTGTTACTGAGGTAAAAAATGCTGTCATATTTTTTCATCGCACTCGCTACAGCTTTGAGTTTGCTGATTGTTGATTTAGTTGTTCCTGGTGTAGATATTGCTAATTTCCCCGCAGCTTTAATTGCTGCGGTTGTGATTGGTTTAATTAATAGTGGAGTTAAACCAACTATTAATATCTTGTCTTTACCTTTGACATATCTGACATTGGGGGGTTTTTCCCTCATTGTTAACGGAATTTGCTTTTGGTTAGCATCAGTTTTAGTTCCAGGTTTTCAAGTTCAAGGATTAATCGCTTTTATTCTCGGTCCTGTAGTTCTTTCTTTAGCTAATACCTTTCTCAGTAAATACTTCGCAGAAAAAGGTTTTGAATTACAAGATAATCAATAGGTAAACCCAATTTAAAAACTAGGAAATATCCATGAACTTATTACGGATACTTATCGGGTTATTTTTACCCCCCTTGGGAGTTTTTCTCACAGTTGGATTTGGTCCAACTTTGTTAATTAACATTTTGCTGACTTTGCTTGGTTGGCTTCCTGGTAGCATTCATGCAGTTTGGGTAATTGTCAAGCATGAAGAAAATATGAATAGAGAGGAAGGTACTTATTAAGTATGTAACAATAACAAGATCCCCGACTTCTTAGAGAAGTCGGGGATCTAAAGTATAGTTAGTCTTTAAGCACGAATATCTTTATCTTTGAATAAATCAGCCGTTGCTAAAAGTAACTCGCGTAAAGTTTGTTTTAATTGACGTTCTTTCTTTGCTATAACTGCACCTGCGTCTGTCAATTTTTTTTCTAGAACTGAGTAACTTTCTTTTACTTGTGCTGTGATAGATTCGGCTTTGGGATGGGATTTATCACACCATTGTTTTGCTTCATTTAAATAATCCTGTACCTCTTGATCACTTCCACTATAACGTGCAGATAAATTTGCTCTGACAATTGCTGATTGTGCTTGTAATTGTGCATAGCGTTTCTTTAATAATCCGATTTCTTCACTATCTTTGATCGAATCAATGGCTGAATCAATGGCAATTTTTGTATCTGCTGATTTATCTTGACTCGTTTCGACTATCTTGGTTAAAATTCCTTCAATTTCTGCTTGTAGTTCTTCTTCTTCCCGATCTAATTGAGCTTGTAGCTGCTTAATTTCGGTTTGGGTTTTGACAATATCTGAGTGTTTTTTCAGACTTATAGCTTCCATAGCGCCTTCAATTGAAGCTACAACTCCTTCTTTAAATTCACTACCTTTTTCTTGCAAATTATCAACGACGGTAGAAACAGCATCATTAACTAAATTACGCAATTCATGAGAACCTTCTTGAAATTCAGAACCTACTTGAGAAACAGCAGATTTCACAATTTCCCGAATCCGTTCAGATTTTAATTGTCCTGTTTCTTGAGCTTGGCGTAAATCTAATTGAATTTGTTCTTTAACGTTTTTATTCATGGTCATATTAAATGCAAATCTCATACAACACTTACATTCAGTATGGCGAGATATTTTTGCTATTAACACCCTCTAAAGAGATAAAATCATATCTATCTTCAGGTAGTTTAAAGTACATTAATCACAATATCCCTGAATTTTTGATTTTTTTAGTTAAATGTTGCCAATTTATGAAATAATCAATGTTGATCAATAACTAGATTCTAATTATGTGGCAGGTAAATATCACTTGTGATGGTGAAGCTTGGAAAGTGTACGGTGTTGAATTTAAGAAAATGGTAGGAAATTACCAAGCTGAATTGATTGGTTCTAAAAAAATGCCAGATGGAAAACGCATCATGTCTTATAAAATTGAAGATGTTAGCGAAGCAGAAGCTTTCCAAGAAGAATGTACAAAGTTTGTCGGCTTCATTTCTGATTTTGAAGCTTTATGAAGAAAGTAATAATATTGATATTATGCACATTTTGCTTGTGGACTATCAATTTTACCTTACCTGCTAATGCTTTAGATACAGGAAATGGTGCGGAAATTTTTAGTTTCCACTGTGCTGGTTGTCATATTCATGGAGAAAATATCATTAGACGCGGTAAAAACCTCAAAAAGAATGCACTTAAAAAATATGGAATGGATTCTTTAGCAGCGATTACAACCATTGTTACTAATGGTAAAAATAATATGTCAGCTTATAAAGAAAGATTGACAACAGAAGAAATTCAAAAAGTTGCGGCTTATGTTTTGGAACAAGCAGAAAAAGACTGGAAATAACAATATAAAAAATATGATGTTACCTCAAGAAAGCTATTTACAATTTACTCCCGACTTGAAAATTTGCCGGATTTTAAATGGAATGTGGCAAGTTTCGGGAGGACATGGACGCATTAACCCCACAACTGCTATTGAGTCCATGTTTGAATATGTAGATGCTGGTTTTACAACCTGGGATTTAGCAGATCATTATGGACCAGCAGAAGATTTTATTGGTGAGTTTCGTCGTCAACTCATAGCAACTCGTGGAGAAGAAGCTGCAAATAATATTCAAGCTTTTACAAAATGGGTTCCTCGTGCGGGGAAGATGACAAAAAAACTGGTCGAGGACAATATTAATATTTCTTTGAGAAGAATGGATGTTAAATCATTAGATTTAATGCAGTTCCATTGGTGGGAATATGGAGATTCTAATTATTTAGATGCTCTCAAATATATGGCAGAATTGCAAGATGAGGGTAAGATCAAACATTTAGCTTTAACTAATTTTGATACGGAACATTTGCAAATTATCACCGAAGCAGGAATCAAGATTGTTTCTAATCAAGTCCAGTTTTCCTTAGTTGACAGAAGACCACAAGTAAATATGGTTAAATTCTGTCAAGATCATAATATCAAAATATTTGCCTATGGTAGTGTTTGCGGTGGTTTATTATCAGAAAAATATTTGAGTAACCCAGAACCAAAAAGCTCAGAAATCAACACCACTAGCTTGAGAAAATACAAACAAATGATTGCTAATTGGGGTGGTTGGAGATTATTTCAAGAGTTACTATATACTCTGAAACAAATCGCTGATAAACATCAAGTTAGTATTGCTAATGTGGCTGTAAATTACATTTTAAATCAGCCAGCAGTCGGGGGTGTAATTGTCGGTGCTAGATTAGGAATTGTGGAACATTTGTCAGATAATGCTAAGGTGTTTGGTTTTAATTTAGATGCTGAGGATATAGGGAAAATAGATGCAGTTTCTCAACAGTCACGGGATTTGTATCAGTTAATTGGTGATTGTGGGGATGAATATAGGAGGTAGTTTTAGGGTGGGTTAATTACAGCTTAACCCACCATTTTTACAATGATTTTTATTGAAGTTTCGCGCAAAGACGCAAAGAAGCAAAGACGCAAAGGAAGAAATAGTTAAGGAAATGTAGGTTGGGTTGAGCGACAGCGAAACCCAACATTACCAAGGATTTCGTTGGGTTTCGTTTCGAGGCCTAACCGAGCAGTATTGGATCGGTATTGTACTATATCATTGGGGTCAATTTTAGCGATCGCCTAACCTAAATTTTTCTGAATTTTCATGAATTTTATCTGATAATAAAACTAGCCTCTTTAAGCAAAATCTATGGAAACCCTCACCTTAAACATACCTCCCGCAGTAAATTTAACAGATGAGCAGTTTTATCAACTTTGCATTGCCAACGAACCTTGGCAATTAGAACTTACCCAAACCGGAGAATTAATTATTATGCCCCCCACAGGTGGAGAAAGCGGAATTAGAAACTCAGATATAACTACAGATTTAAGTATTTGGAATCGTCAAACTAAATTAGGCAAAGTATTTGACTCTTCTACAGAGTTTAAATTACCTAGTGGTGCTTATCGCTGTCCTGATGCAGCTTGGGTAAAGCTAGCACGTTGGGAGGCATTAAGTAAAGAAGAAAAAAGACGGTTTCCCCCCCTTTGTCCTGATTTTGTGATTGAATTGCGCTCGGAAACTGATAGTTTAGAAAAATTACGCACTAAAATGCGAGAATACCAAAATAATGGGGCGCTTTTAGGTTGGTTAATTGATCCACAAACACCCTCGGTAGAAATTTATCGTTACGGAAAAGATGTAGAAGTTTTAAACTTTGATTTTGACAACCCACCAAAACTTTCTGGTGAAGATATTTTACCTGGCTTTATACTCGATTTACAGATAATTTTAAATCCATAGACTTATTCTTATCTCTGTGTTCTCTGTGTCTGAAGTGGTTCGTTATAAAAAATATGATTTCTCAAAACACCATTCCCACCGGCTACCTCCGCAAAGTCCATCATATCGCTTTTAACGTCCAAAATATGGCAGCCTCTCGCCATTTTTATGGTCATATTTTAGGCTTACACGAACTCACAGGGGATGAAGTACCTGCCACATTAATAGAACTTGTCAATGCTGGTAAAGTAGCTAATTTCATCACTCCCGACGGCACAATTATAGACTTATTTGGAGAACCAGAATTATTACCACCAAATCCAGATCCCAGTAAGTTCTTTACCAGAGCATATCATTTAGCCTTTGATATTGATCCAGAATTATTTGACCAAGCATTAGCAGTAATTACAGAAAATAATTTAGTTATTGCTTATGGACCTGTTACCCGTCCTACTGGTAGAGGAGTGTACTTTTATGACCCCGATGGGTTTATGATAGAAATTCGTTGTGATCCTGATTAAATCCAAAAATGGAAAAAATTTTAAAAGTCATTGCAGACGTAATTGCTAATCCACCAATTCCCCACGAACCCCAGAAACAATCCTTAAAAAATTGGGCAATGTATTGCTTACGGGATAGGGGTTTTATAGTTGTTTTTGCCCAAAATGCTGATTTTGCTGTGCAGTTTAAAAACGGTGACAAATTCTATTTTAAAGTTACCAATCAAGCCGATGATTTAGCCAATAATATCAACTGGATAGTTTGGGATAATGTGAATAAAACCACCAATTTGATTCCTCAAGCCTAGAGTTTTCGTTAATAACCGCAGGAATGAATTAATCTGCGGTTTTTCACATAGGATATCACTACAAATACAAAGATTAAATTATCAAAGGTTTTAATTGACGTTCGCACCATTTACCCTCAATTAACTCTGTAACTAAAGGTGTGATCATAAACTTAGCCGGAAAACCCTCCAACACATCCACCCGCACACAAGAATAAGGTTTTTTACTCTCAAAACCGCTACCACTCCGTCCCACATACAACAGCGAATCTGCAACCTTGCGAATGGAAAGATCATTATTGCTGGTAAAGGTTTCCATTAATTCTCCCCCTTCTTGGCGTTGACGACGAGGACCGCGACCACTACCACCAGAAATAATATAATTAATATGAGAATCTGCGTGTCCTGTATTAACTGTCCGTAAATGTTCTAAACAATGGGCGTGTCCGCTAAATACTATATCTACTACCGGGCGTTCCTGAGTGAGATTACTTAAACTTTTCGCCACCTCATCGAAAACCTCCCGTAAACGATGACGGACAGCTAAAGTCTGTCCTTGATTCCATTTACTTCCTTCTGTAACATAAGGTGGATGGTGTAAAAATATTACCCGCCCCCTGACTGCGGAATTATGCCAAGATGCAATTAATCTATCTCTTAACCACGCCAATTGTTCAAAATCAACATTAGTATTGGTGTGAGATGCCAATTGCTTTTCAATATCAATTTTCACTTCATTGATTTGGTCTAATTTAGCACCAAGTTCCGCCAATAATTCCGCTTGATCAGGTTTTTCGGGATTTAGCTTGTCAAACTCCGTCAACATCCGTAGTTCTTCTTGATCAATTTCCTGACGACGGGTTTCTAATTCCCGACGGAAATTATCCCCAGCTTGGTTATGAGGTAAAGGATCTGGAGTATTGAAAGTATTAGAATCTAAGGCAAAAAAGTCAATCCCACCGTAACAAAAATTATAATAGCGATTAGGTAAACGCGTAAAACTTCCCGGTTGATAACGCAAACACCGACCCATACCAGTTTTAGCGGTGTAATGCTGTTTTAAATGCTGTTCTAACTCCGCTGGAGAAACTTCCGCCAAATAATCTAAAAATGCTCTAGCATAAGCATCACCTTGATTTGATCCATGCCAACCAATTTCAATATCTTTATAACGAAACATTCGCCGCAAAGGCAAAGTTGGACCAGTCAGCAACCGATACAATAAAGGCACATCATAGTAATCATGATTCCCCAATACTGGTAAAATTGGCAACTTAAATACCATTTGATCATAAGTGATATCTTGGGGTTGATTACCGCCCACCAAAAATTCCCGATAAGGTTCAATAAAATTGGCTGGGTAATATTCACGAGAACCCACCATATAAATCACATCACCAGTGTGCAGCACAAACCGGCAATCATCACCATGATTTAACATCATTTTGGCAACTTCTCGTTGGGGATGGTGTCCAGAATGGGATTTAGTCCCAGTATCACCCATCACCATAAACGAAAACTCTGGACTGTCTGAGTTGCCATCATCTATCACTATACAGGTTTGGTCAATGCCCTGCTGTAGAATACTCGAATGCTGCCACCGCACCCGTTGTTTCATCTTTTGAATTTTGACCGCAATTGGTGGTTCAGAAATCAATCTCATAGGAAATATTAATGAGTATTTTGTCAGAAATGGCTATAGCTTGCGTGACGACGTAGGAGTCATACGCCACGCTACGCTATCAAGATGTCCAGGATTTAAGGTTAAATTAGTTAGGACTTATATTACGGTACAAGAATAACGAACCACAGAGGCACAGAGGTCACGGAGAAATGAGGGTTTGAAAGATATTTTGCGTGAGTCCTGTTAGTCCGCGTAGGCGGACTTTGTTTGTGTAGCTGCGATTTTTAATCGCCTAATATTGGTAAACTAGCGAAAACCTGTTCCACCAATATCTGAGTTTTATTTTCTAAATATTGCCAATCCACATCGCCATATTCATCAATTAAGCTAGTATCAATATCAACCGCTGTATTCTCTGGACTATAATTCAGAAAACATACTTGATAACACAAATCCCATAAATCTATATTGACTTGTTCCCCGTGACGTTGTAAAAGCAAGTGATATCCCGGGTGGGGCATAGGCAAACTAGCCAGAGTTTTTCTAATTTCTTCTACTTGTATTGGTGTTGCGGTTTCCATTTCTTGCACCAACTGAGTTACCAAGGCTTTAGTTTCATCAGTAGTGTTAGCAGGCCAAGTCAACACATCCTGGTAAGTCCCTTTCCAGTCAGATATATCCAACTGCTTGCGAAGATTATCAATCACGCGAATAAAAGCAGGTTGCATCAAGATCTCAGCTTGTTGCCATGAGGTAGAATTAGTTATCTTAGGTGGCATAGCTAGTAAATAAGGATACTGATAGTAAAATTAACAATTTGGTTCGATGAAAAAACTATACTTTTAATTTAAATCTTTTCTCAAGATACCTGATTTCAGAAAGAGAAATTTGGAGATATTTACTACTAGCAGGAAAATTTAAGCTGTAAAGCTGGGGAGGGAAATTATGATAGGCAAATTACTAGATCATCGCTACCAAGTCATTCGCGTCTTGGCGACAGGGGGATTTGGTCAAACCTATATTGCCCAAGATACCAGACGGCCAGGCAACCCCATCTGCGTGGTTAAACACCTGAAACCGGCTAATTCTGACCCTAACATCTTTGTTACTGCTAAACGCCTGTTTAATAGCGAAGCAGAAACTTTAGAGAAACTGAGCAACAATGACCAAATACCCAGGCTTTTAGCTTATTTTGACGAAAATCAAGAATTCTTTTTAGTCCAAGAATTTATTGACGGCCACACTCTAAGTGAAGAACTCATTCCCGGACAGCCTTGGAGTGAAGTCCAAGTTATGCAAATGCTGTTGGAAATTTTGAGTATTTTAGAGTTTGTTCACCAAGAAGGTGTGATTCACCGCGATATTAAGCCAGATAATATTATTCGCCGTGAGGCTGATTATAAATTAGTTTTAGTAGATTTTGGCGCAGTTAAACAACTACGCTCCCCTTTGGTTGTGGTGGGTGGACAACAAACGGCTACGGTAGCTATTGGCACGCCTGGCTATATGCCTACAGAACAGGGACAAGGTAAGCCTAGACCTAATAGCGATATTTACGCTTTGGGGATTATTGTCATTCAAGCATTAACGGGAGTCCCAGTTAGTCAATTACAAGAAGATCCAGATACAGGGGAAATTAACTGGCAGCATTTAATTCCTGTTAATCCTGAGTTAGTCGCAATTTTAACGAAGATGGTGCGTTATCATTTCAAAGAACGCTATCAAACAGCAACGGAAGCCTTACAAGCTTGTCGAGACTTGGTGAATATCACCCCAGAATTATCCCAACCGTCCCTATCTCCTCAAATTATTTATCAATCTCCACCACCCCTAGCTTCCAGATTTATACAGAAAACAATGGCGGTTTCTCCCGCTAATCGTGTTCCTTCTCAACCTGCCCCTCAACAACAATATATTCCTCAAGAATCTAATAAACCTGATCCTTTACCTTTATTAATTGGCATATTATTAGTAGGTGGTGTAGCGGCTTTATTTACAAATATATATCCCAATTTACAGAATTTAACTGGTAATTGGACAGGAGAAAAGACCAAATTAATAAATAATTGTCTGGCTGTAGTTGCGGCTAATTCTAATATTCGTTCTGAACCTAGTGCGATTAATTCTGATAATATTTTGAAGACCTTGGGTGCAGCTAGTAAATTTGAGGTGACGGGTAAGCGCACAAATCGCGGCTGGGTAGAAATTAAACTTTCATCTGGTCGCTTGGCTTGGGCGCATTCTGATATTATTTCTAATAATGAAACATGGATTTCTTGCCGACGTGATAAAGGTTTAGCTATTCAAATTGTAGATGATAGTTCTTTAATTGCATCCCTTCCTGTTCCTCAAGTTTCACAAAAACCTGCTGTGGAAACTTCTGCACCCAAACCAACTCCGGCTGCTACTGAAGATAAATCTAAAACGGTGGCAAAAGCTAGAGAAAAATTTGAATCAGGAGATTTACAAGGAGCAATTTCTTTGCTAAAATCAACTTCAGGAAATGCTATTTCTGGAATTAAAGAAACGGTGGATACTGTTAATCAATGGCAGAATGATTGGGCAAAAGCTGAGGCTTTAGCGAAGGATATTAATAAGGCTATTGATAATGGTAAATGGGATGAAGTTTTAGCTTATCGAGATCATCCTGAAAAGCTCCCGAATATTAAATATTGGCGTGATAAGTTAGAACCAATGTTTAAACAAGCTGCTGAAAATGCCGCTAAACAAGTATTACCCCAGGAAAATAAACCAACTCCCATAGCAACACCAAAAAGTGGGGTTTAAATATGCCGTTTTCCATAGTGGTCTTTATTATTATGTAGGTTGGGTTGAGGAACGAAACCCAACATTTTATTTTCATTTTTGTATTGGGGTTTGTTGGGTTATGGCTTCGCCACGCTCCGCGAACACTTTCTTCTACCCAACCTACAAATACAAGCTACAATTTTATGGCATGATGTCATCTAATTTAAGTTTCAAATCTGGACATAGAGGAGAAATTATCCTATCTTCTAAACGATATTTTTCTTGTTGATAGACTCCATTAATTAATTGACAAATTGTTAATGTCGGTTGTTTAGGGTTGCCAATAAATTGAATTCCATCTAATGCCCGAAAGTCTATTATCCAATATTCTGGTATTTCCAAAAAGGCATATTCTTCTATTTTTCTGGCATAATCATCTTGCCAATTTGTACTCACAACTTCAGCAACTAATTTAATGGTATTACCATTGCAAATTATTGGTTCTTTTTGCCACAGTGGTTCTTGATTAAGTTTTGCTTTATCTAAGACAATTACATCTGGACGGAGTGCTGTAGCTGACCCAGCGAAGGGTTTAATTAAGCAATTTTTGGGAATCAACCAGTTTAATTTATTATGAATAATCTCTGTGTAAATTCTCCCGGCAATATTTCCAGCAACTTCTTCGTGGGGTCCTGTTGATTCGGTGTCTCTGAGTTCTCCGTCAATTAGTTCATAGCGGGTATTATCCCCATATTCAATTAAAAATTGCTCAAAGGTGAGTGGTTTTACTGGGGTATAGGTCATAATTTTAGATTGTTTCTCATGTTAGGTTTATTTTAACTAACTTTAGCAAAAGCGTAAGAGTGCAAAGGGCTACTAAGTCCTCCCAACAACGCAGACAACACGAAAACCAATAATGAGGTTGTGGAGGTCGCGGATGATGCTGTATATACGAGCCGCGGAACGGCAGTATTGAGGATTGTCGAACCAAGACCCGCCCCGCAGCAGCTTTCTATTACCACTTTGACTTGTCCAAGGACTACCATCTTTAGGCGCATTTGCATAATTATCATAATAATCATCTTGACACCATTCCCACACATTGCCGTGCATATCGTATAATCCAAAAGCATTAGGCAGAAAAATACCTACATCTGTTGTTTGTTCACGGAATATACCCTTTGGCTCAGAAGCATAGGTGTAAGTTCCATTATAATTAGCTAACTTAGTTGTTAGAGTTTCCCCAAAATGAAAGGGTGTAATCGTCCCCGCACGACAAGCATATTCCCATTCTGCTTCGGTGGGTAGACGATATTCCCGTCCTGTCTTTTGACTCAACTTTTGACAAAACTCTACAGCATTATTCCAAGACACTTGTTCTACAGGACGTTTTGCTCCTGGGAAACTAGAGGGATTTTTATCCATGATTTGTTGGTACTGTTCTTGAGTCACAACAAATTTACCAATAGAAAAAGCGGGTACATTTACCTCATGTTGTGGACTTTCACGTTTATCCCAGCCTTTTTCTGACTCTGGTGAACCCATCATAAAAGAACCACCAGGGATTTGTACCATTTCCAGGGTGATATTATTCCCCAAATCTTCTTTAAAATATTTAGCTTGGTGATTCTCTTGATTAACTATTTTCCCTGTTTTGTCAACTGTTTTAGTTTCAAACTCAAATGTTAATAATTCAAGTAATTTAGGTTGTACCTTAAACATCTGACTGAATACAACAGTAGTAACTAAACCTGTCCCTCCTAAACCAGCATAGGTTAAAAATTGTCTGCGATTTATAGAAAATAGGGTTGGTTGTGGTGTCCTTGGAAAATTTACAGATTGTTCTTCTATTTGCAATATTTCCTGTTCACTAAGTCGCAAGGAATTTTGTAGTTTTTTTAATTTATTTTTACTTGCTTGACTAAGGGGATATTCTCTCTCAATAGTTGTTAAAAATTCCCGTTGATACTGGTCTAAATTTTCCTGATGTTGTTGATGAGTTCTTTCAGCTTCTTGTTCTCTTCTAATCCTCTCTTCTTCCTGGCGTTTTCGATATTCTGCTTCTTTTTGAATAAAAATTAGTTGTCTTATTTTCAATACTTCTTCTTCACTAAGTTGCAAGGATTTTTGTAAATTAGCTAAATTATCAATACTTTTTTGATTCAGAGGAAACTGTTGTTCGACTTCTTTTAAAACAGCCTGTCGGTATTCCTCTTGTTTGCGATTATTTTCAATAATTGTAATTCGTTTAAGAGCCGATATTGCATCTAAATCACGAGGAGACACACCTAAAACTCTAATCCATATTTGTTCTGCTAACTCAAAATTTCCAGAATTTTCAGATAAGAATGCCTGTAATTTTAATGATTTAACATCTTTAAGAGTAGCAGATTGCTCTAACAAAATATAATACATTTTATATGGCGGTTCTGCCTTGAGATAAGGATTTTGTTTTGGCTTTTGATATTTAATATTTAATTGAGGAACGAAAGAATTTAAATATCTATCTAGTCGTTCCACAGTGGCACAATTAGCTTCACCATATAATCTTAAACCTGTTAATAGTGTGTGTGTAAATGAACCATGTTGTAATTCGGCAATTTCCCAAGATTTTTCGTTAGCAGCACAGGAATAAAAAGTAATTACTCCTTGATGCTTTTCTTCACCTATTCCTAAACCGCTACGACTATTTTCTTCTCGACAGGCATCCAATAACAAAACCACATTATCAGCACGACTACGACGCAATCTTTCAGTGATGTATTCAACAGAAATAGCTGTATGTTCAATAGCACCAGGATCACTATCTGCAAGCATTAAATAGTCTTTGTCTGCATGACGCATACCATGTCCAGCAAAAAAGAACCATAAATTATCCTCTGGTTGTAATAGAGGTTGTTCAAACTGTCTTCGTAAAAACCCCCGCAACCCTCCGAAGGTTGGTTCAGTGGGAATAGGTGGACTGGTATTAATGGGTGGAGAGTCCTCTGTAAACAAAAACACCCGATCAAATTTGGCTTCTTCCCGAAACCAAGCGTCCATTGCTTCTGCGTCCCGTTTAGCAAAGTTTAGGGGTTGCAGGTTATTATATTTATTAATACCAATACTAATTGCCCAATTTTTACCCATTTTAATCTATGGTTGTCGCTTGAATTTAAAAGTTAGACTGCCTTTACCACCTACTTTTCCCCCTGTTCCGAATAAACTCAGTTGTCCTTCTCCATTGACTTCTACAGAAACTTCCACTTCGTCTAGGCGGATTTTAGAGTCATCGGTATCAGCTTCATCTAAACATTCTCGCATAGCTTGTATAAATCCCCTCATTTCCTGCTTGAGTTTTGTTACCTCAACTTTACGCCTAGTAATTACTACTTTGTCTTTTTCTTTAGTGACTATTATTTGTTCCTCAGTAGTTTTACTTCCCAATAATCCACCTGTATCATGACTACCTCTAGCGCCAATAGTCGTCGTTGAGGTTTCTGCCACTTCTTCAGTAATAATCCATAAGCTGTCTGGGGTAGGAAATTCTGCTGGCATAAAATTTAGGGATTATAAGTGCATATTACTATCTATATGGAACATACTACTATTTTTAAAGTAATACGTCAATATAAACCCGGTACTGTTACAGTTACCGGTAAACCAAACAGAAGCCGAGAATATTTACCACACATCCAGATCCCCGACTTCTGTTTTCAATCTTATTCATAAACGATTAATTTATGCTAGAAGTCGGGGATCTTAAAACCCACGAAAAGATCCCCGATTTTTAACATCAATAAATAATTTACTCAAAGTATTTATTATCCCACCGCAAAACCTGTAAATTGCCGTTTATAAGGAGCATGAAATCCTAAAACAATATCTTCTTTAGGTACACCAGCAGCCATTAATTCATTCGCAATACCAATTTCTGTACCATCTCTTTGTATCCAGATTTTATCATCTTTAATATCAACATGAATAATCACACCATAAGTTCTAATTTGTTGTTTCCAACCAATATTTAATACTTGATAATGATGACGTTGCGTATCAAAAAGCAGTTGAATTTCTGTACCATTTGCAATATCATTAATAGAATGATTGCTTAAAATATCTTGAATAATTTGCGAGTAATTTATTCTTTCCATAAAACAATCTCCTGGGTTAAAAGTTAAAATTTTTTTGGTTATTTAGTCATCTTCAGATGACTTGTGCTATAAGACTGGGAATGAATTCCCAGTCGGGATATGGATTTTACATTAAAATAGTTAGGATATCTTGTATATTTTATCAGCGAGCTAGATAATTGATTATACAATAAATCAAACTATTGATTACAAATAGATGTTAATATGAAAGTGCGAGCAGTGATTCAGCGACTAGAAGCTGATGGTTGGTATTTATCCAGAACTAGAGGAAGTCATCGTCAGTTTAAACATCCTCATAAACTTGGTACAGTTACAGTTTCCGGTAAACCTAATATTGACGTACCCATTGGTACACTCAAAAGTATTTGGAGACAAGCTCAATTGGAGGACGAATAATGCGTTATACAGTAGTAATTGAAAAAGGAAATACCAGTTATGGTGCTTATGTTCCCGACTTACCCGGTTGTATAGCCGTGGCTGAAACATTAGCAGAAGTTCAACAAATGATTGTAGAATCCATAGAATTTCATATAGAAGGTTTAATAGAGTTAGGTTTACCAATTCCTCAACCTACAAGTATCGCTCAGGAAGTTGAAGTTTTAATTTAAGTAGTAATATAGATATGAATAAATACGGAAATTGGCAACCTGTCCCTAAGAATGGTGGTAAAAAATGGAAACAATGAAATTGCTGGCACATATCGGTACAGATGGTATATTGCAAATTCAAACACCTACGGATTTTAAAGATAAATCTGTAGAAGTATTGGTAGTTGTCCAACCATTAGATAATACAGAAAGTACAACAATAAAACATAATGCTTGGGGAAAAATTACTACTAAAAAATCAATTCAAGATGCAATTAGTAGAATCCAACAACTAAGAAAAGAAGTAGGTTTAGATAAAAATCTAATCCGTGAAATGATTGAAGAAGGACGAAGATTTTAATGCAGTCAAGATCAAGACATTTTAATAGCTAAAGAATATTGGAGAGATTATGACAGAAGTGAAAACAGCAACAGCTAAAAGCAGAAGTTACCATGATTATCTTATTTCCTCTCTTAAAGACATAGAAGAAGCTACAGCTTATCTAGAAACTTTTTTAGAGGTTGTTTGAAAAGTATCAGATGAAACCCATAATCTCCAAAAACCTAACCCCCCTGCCCCCCTTCCCTACCAGGGAATGGGGTTTTCAAAGCCTCTCCCCGCGTCGGGGAGAGGTTTGGAGATGGGTCAATTTATACATTCAAAACTTTTCAAACATCCTCTAATACTTAACCCCACTAATTGCATTCTGATTTTTACTTTTCTGCCGTCTCAATGTCTCAACTATTCAGCACAACAACTTATTGCATTTCGTCGTATTCTGCCGTTTCTACCCTTCTAGATTCCATCCGCGAGGAAGGTAAAAACTCAGCCCGACGGACAGGATTTAAAGATGGTGCTTGTCCATTGTAGGGATGAATCACCTGAACTGTCCGAGTACCCCGCTGTTTTGGTGCAAACAAAGAAAGAACACCAGCCACCACAACACCCCCACCAATAGTCAACGTCGCACCACCCACAGCCCAAAGCATGGGTGAAGACCACCAATTATTTTGTTCAGGTTGTTGTAATGATGTCGCCATTTTTTGTTGATTAGCTTGTTGTGCTAATTGCCACTCCCGTTGGGTAAAGCTTTGAGCTTGTACCTGGAATTGTTGGTTTTGTAACTTGAGTTGTTCATTGTCAGCTTTCAACTTCTCTAGCTGCATATTCATTTTCAGCTTTTCCATTTCTAGACGCTGATCAGAATTAGGAGCAGTTGGGGGTTGAGTAGTTGTGGGTTGATTAAAATAGGCAGGTTGCCCGTAATTGGGAGGATACTGCATTACCTGGGGAGCCATAACTGTCCCTGGCATTTGGGGGCTAACACCAAAATTCGATGGGATTGGGGTATTTGTTCCTTTCAGCAAGACTAAAGCCGCTAACCCAGCCACCGCGACTCCGCCAATAAATGCCATACTTTCGCTCATTGCTGTTACCCCTCAAATACTACAGAACAGTAACTCAGTTGTGACTGACACACTCTCACACGCATAATTTTTTGCCTACTTTGATAGTATATTTAAGTTAAGGGTCAAGATAAACCAGTGTATCAGTTAGTTTTTTTGTCTATCCTAAGATATGCTGTTATTATTTAAGACGATCATAGTCAAATTGTCCACTAAAAAATAACAAAAACATACACTGTTTGGCAATTTCTCCCTTGGGTTTAAGAGGGATTTTTGATAGCTATCTTGAGACTTTGGCAAAATTGAGCGATCGCATCTAATCCCTGCTCTGGTGTACCTTCTGCCAGTCGTTTCACAATGGCACTACCTACAATTGCTGCATCTGCGCCCCATGCTTTCACTTGTCGCGCTTGTTCAGGATCAGAAATCCCAAACCCGACACCGATGGGTTTATCTGTAACATGGCGAATTTGTTGGAGTAAATCACCAACTCGTGTTTGCATTTGGGTTCGTATTCCCGTGACACCAGTAACACTGACCAAATAGATAAATCCCTGGGAAGCGCGAGCGATCGCTTCTATTCTTTCAGGAGAACTCGTAGGAGCTACCAATAAGGTTAAATCTATTCCCATCTCCGCCGCTGGTTTAATGAGTCCTGCTGACTCTTCCAAAGGCAAATCAGGCACAACTAAACCTGCTACCCCAGCATCTTTAATTTGCCCCAAGAACTTATCAACACCTCGATATAAAATCGGATTGTAATAGGTAAATAAAATAATTGGCGATCGCAAACTCGGACTAATCCCCTTGAGCATCTCTAACACCTGCTCTAAAGTAGTCCCCCGTGCCAAAGCGCGAGTAGCCGCAGCCTGAATCACCGGACCATCAGCCAAAGGATCAGAATAGGGGACACCCAACTCAATGATATCAGCCCCAGAATTATCAAGAACCTGCAAAGCCTTAGCAGTAGTTTCTAAATCTGGATCACCAGCCGTAATAAAGGGAATCAACGCGCACTCTTGATTCCGTCTTAAATTTTCAAAGCAACGAGAAATAGCAGTCATTTCACCTAGTCAGTAGTTAGTGGTCAGTGGTCATTTGTCAACAAACCACTGAACAATAATAACCCTAAACCTGAGATTCTTTTTCCTCTTCAATCTTCGCTTGCAGTTTGGCTAATTCTTCCGGAGAAAGTTCATCCAGACGCTTTTGCAAAAAAGCCGTTTCATAAGCTTCCCGTTGTTGATGGTAGGTCATTTTATTCCCCATCGCGCGGAAAAGATAGGTACATAACCAGCCAATTAAGCCAGCAATCAAGAAAACTTGACTCCAGATACCAGCATTCTGACTATCTAAACCTACTACTTGCAAACCCACATAAGCCAAGCCACCGGCGACAAAAACGCCGAAGCCAATACCAATCGCGTCAATACGTCGCATGAGAATTATGACCTACCAATCTTAATTTAAGCAATTTTTCGCGGACGGGGGTTCAAATTCACAAACGGGGAGAGAACTAGCAACCCCGGAAAGAAAAAGAACACTAAAAAGTACATAAACACCCGTTCCACAGAACCACAGGTATACCATCTTAAACTCAAGTAGAAAAAGACAGCAATGGGGATTACCAGCAAATAAGCGCCAGCCAAACTCAGATACAGTAGTGCTACAACCATATTCCTTACCGCAATTTGAACTATATTTGGTGCATTCACTTCCCATGATATGCCCAATGGCTAAGTTGAGGAAATCAGTAATTATCAGAACTGACGCGAAATATCTCTCAAAACCTCTTACCTTCGCGGTCTTCGCTTCTTCGTGGTTCATTTATTCCTGGTTCATTTAATTGTGTTATTTTCCATCCCCCAAAAATAAATTGCCCAAAAATCGAAACTTGTGATATAATGTTCTCCAGTCATCAAGCGTGAGCTAAATGGCTAACCTAAAATTTTGTTTCAGTGCTAAATGTCAAATATTAGCGTTAGCAAATAAAATTTTAAAATCTACTTGCCAAAAAAAAGCAATTAGTGGTATAACAGACAAGCGGGTGAATACTGCCTCAAAAACAGTAAATAACCTTACGGGAGCGTGGCGGAATGGTAGACGCTACGGACTTAAAATCCGTTGACCTTAAACGGTCGTGGGGGTTCGAGCCCCCCCGCTCCCATCTAAAAATTAATCGAAAATGCACCAAGTCTTTTGATTTGGTGCGTTTTTGTATTTAAAGATTTTAGGAACTTCTAATTAGAGACTTCCAATTAAAAAAATATCCCAAAATCTCTTGTGGTGCGGGCATCTTGCCCGCTAACAACACAAGGACGGGCAAGATGCCCATCCCACAAAATTGGATCATCTTTTTTGTGGAATTCTCTTAGAAGAACATCCTATCGCAAAACTTTAACTTTTGACCAAACGCCATTTTCATCTTCATCAAATCGCTTATGAACTTCATCCCAAGCCATTTGTTCAGATGTAAGCTTGTCCATATTATCATTCAGTGCAGTATTATAGCGTTCAATGAATATATTCTGAGCTTCTGGTGAAAGATGGGTGCGAACTTCAGGAGATAAATCATCTGAATTTTTGCATTTTCCAGGACAAGGATGAGGTAGTGTTTTGCCAATGATATTAATTTCTTCACCACCTGAACTTTCCAATAGTAATTGAAATTCGCCACTCCGATTGATCGGGACTTCGATCATTAATAAAAATTCACCAGCTTCTAAGCGGGTTTGATAAACCGTAGCTTTGTCTTCTGACATCCCCAAGGCAGTAAGAACTGATACCAAACCTGCCCCAGCACTACCAGCGAGCGCTCCACTTGCGGCCCCTAATAATATCGCTCCAATCGGACCTGCTGCCACAATTGGACCAACAAAGGGAATAAATAATACACCGACCCCAGTTAATAAACTAAGGAAAGAACCAAATAAAGAACCAAAAATCGCCCCAGTTCTTAATCCTCCCAAAATTACATCCCGCTTAGTAATAAAGCCAGCAATTCTGGTTTCTGATTGAAAATTTCTGCCCAAAACGGATATATAATCGCTGGAAACGCCTCTATCTAGTAACCGATGAATTACATCATCAATTTGTTTCTGTTCTTTAAATATAGATGAGATGGTACGCTCTGCTTGATATGTTTCTGACATTTGTCCACTCATTTTACTGTGATGATTGACTGTGCCTATAAATACTAATTGAATTAAATATTTTCTTAATCAATCTTTAGAGAGAATTGGCTGTAATATTCAATAGATAAATCTCATCCCCAATAAAAAAATCCTAGAAGTTGCGAAACCCCGCGTTTGATGACTTTTGTAAATGCAGTTTCTAACTGCCGATTTAGTCAAATCCTTACCCAACTAAGTTTCTTATTAATTTTGGAAGATTTCAATTTCCCAAGGTGTAGAATATATCACAGAACTTTATGCCCAAAAATTATAATTCCTTTCCCACAAATAACCACAATAAAAGACTAAAAGAAATTGCTATTGCCGCAATAGCATTGTCTTTTACAGCTTGTACTAACATCCCAAATCCACGCCAATTAAAAACCAATAGCGAACCCTTAAAAGTTGCCATTCCGACTAATCAAATTAATCCCAAATCACAACTACTAACTAAAGTTGAAAACCTAGATTTTACTGTCCCAGCTAAATATCAAGCAAAAACTATCTATAAAGTTGAACCCAGCAATAAAGAGAAAGTAATTGCTTTAACTATTGATGATGGTCCCTGGCCAAAAACCACCGCAGAAATGTTAGATATCCTCAAACGAAATCATGTAAAAGCTACATTCTTTTGGGTAGGAAGTGCCTTACAAGAAAATCCCGAAATTGCCAAACGAGTTGTAGCTGAAGGCCATGCTATTGGTAATCATACTTGGCATCATTGGTATCGAAAGATGGATGAAGCCACAGCTAAAAGTGAAATTGAAAAAACAAATGAATTAATCTATAAAACAACAGGTGTCAAAACATCATTTTTCCGTCCCCCTGGAGGCTATTTAAACAACGGATTAGCTGCTTATGCTAAAAGTCAGAAAAACTCCGTTGTTATGTGGTCAGTGACTTCAGCAGACACCGATCCGCGGGCAAAATATCAAGTATTTGTGAAAAATGTGATCAGAGATGCTAAACCCGGTTCTATTGTGTTAATGCACGATGGTGGCGGAAATCGGGAAAGAACAGTCAAAGCCTTGCCAGCAATCGTCAGCGGACTCAAACAGCAAGGCTACCGATTTGTTACAGTTCCTGAACTTTTAGAAATGCAGCCATGATCATCCTTACTCAGTGACGACAGAAGCACAAATTTGAGACTCTTGCCAAAGTTTATACAAAAAAAACTCCGTGCTATAGCTCATAGTGGTGACAAATACACCGACAGCATCATGATTACCATCAGATAACCAAGAACCATCGAGGGTAACTTCTAAGTATTCAGGATCACAGTTAGATAAGCCCATAATTTCACTATCATGGCGATTTACTTCGGCTTTTAGTCTTTCTACTCCTGGCAAATCAAGAGGTAGCATAAAGGAAGCTGTGGTGGGTTCAATCCGCAAAGTTTGACTGACACGCAGTGCCAAAATCACTCTTTGCGCTACCCATTCCTCAAGAGATTGAGTGAGACACTCTAAATAAAAACAGTTTTCGGTGTAAGTTAATTTCAGCATTCCTTTTGCTCTCCTGTTATTCCAGGTTTGCTTGCATATCATTCCAAAACTTCTCAGCAAATATCACCGTTGGGTGAATAGGTGCTTTCGGTAATTTCCGCAAAGGCATTCCAGCTTCAGCGGGTGTTTTATTGCCTTTGCGAGAGTTACATTTTTCGCAGGCTATGACTACGTTATCCCAAGTATGTCGGCCACCTTTAGATCGGGGGATAACATGATCTAGGGTGAGATGTTTGTTAGTACCGCAATATTGACAACTGCTATGATCTCGTCGTAAAACCTCCCGACGATTGACTGGCGGAATTTTCCACATTCGTTCCGTAGCAGCAATTGTTAAGCGGATGTGCTTGGGTACAGACAGCACAAATCGAGATGAGTGAATTAACCAACCGTCTTCTGTCGAAAATTCTAATGGTTCGGCTTTATTGCTAACTAGCAACACTATCGCCCGCTTGATATTTATCCGACACAGTGGTAAGTAATTCTGGGAAAACACGACTACAGATTGCTCTAATACTTGGATTGCGCTTGTCACAGCCTAACTCCTTATAAAAAAACCCCCGGTTCTGTCTTAGACGCTGCGGGGGTTAACAATTGACCTGATGGTTTTCGTCTTATTTTGGTACAGCATTTCTTTACCTGTACCTCCCGCGTTTGATCTCTATTTGTGGTTTTGTATTCAGCAAATTCATGCTGGGATATTTAAAATCATAATTGCCTTTTGTTCTTTGCCCTTGATGTTGGCTATCCTTGCCCATAAATAAATTCTCCACGTCCGCAGCAGCAAATTCCCAACTGCCGAGGCGTTTGGTTGCTTGTGAAGAGGTAGAGATGGGATAAATGGATTTCACAGAAAATTTCACCTATTGAACATTCCTTTAAACATACTACACTTGTATTACTATCCTGTCTATACCTATAAGGAGAAAAAATCATGCAGACCATTACACGCACCCCAACAACTGATATGGAAGTTACCAGTATTCGTCTAGAACGGAAACTCAAGGAGAAACTTAAAGATATCGCTGGTAATCAGGGATATCAGTCTCTAATTCGAGATATTCTCTGGAATTATATCCAGCAAAAATCAGGTGAGTGGAAACCGCGTTTTTCTAAATCTGATATTCGCGCTAGTATTGCTGCTGTAGCCCAACAAGATGAGCGTTGTGTCCTCACAGGTAAATTAATTGCATCACAACAATCAATGTTATTGGGATTGACGAGGAATGGTGATATGGTTCCTCTGAGTCTTGAGAGTTTGGTTGATTAGTCGGTAATTTTAGTTAATTTTACCCAGACGCTACCTTAGTAACTGGGTAAAATACTAATTTTTAGATTTATTTAAGACAATTTCCTGGATTAATTCAGGTTTCCCGTGTTAATTCGGATGCAAAGCCTGAGATTTCCGGGTTAATTATAGAGGAATTACGGAAGACGTTAGACCTGAATCCTTACTTAGCTACTTTTTGCCCATTTTTTCTATTTTCTCTATCACTGCTAATTTCATTAACGATTTAACTAATAAATATAGACAAAAAGCACATACACAAAAAATTGCGATCGCCCAATTATGATACTTGACGATGATCAAAATTAACCCTGTCAACAGACTGAACCCTGTTAAACAAGCATAAATTAATGTTTTGACTGCTAGATAAATTCGTCCTAAGATGCGATCGCTTTCAACATTTTTAACTCTTAATTGTAACTCTCCTCTTTCAATTCTTTCCTCTAATTTCTTAACTAAAACTTCGGTTTTATTCGGTTTTGTCAGTTGATATTGAATAAAATCCCTAGCTTGATGGCTTAATTGAGCGATTGTACTTCCTTTACTTTTTGTGACTGCCAGACTTTTGATAAATGCCTGGGATAATACTGTAGGATTATATTGAGGCTCTAAAGTCCTGGCAATACCATCTAATGTAGTTATAGCTTTTAAAATAAATGTCATTTGAGCAGGTAAGCGAAATGGTTGCTGTTCAAACATTTCATAAAGTTCAATTTTTACCTCACCTAATGCTTTAATATCTAAAGGTTTATCGGTGAATTTATCTAATAAAAATGTGACTAATCTTTTTACTGGAGTCATATCTGGGACAGGTTCAAGTAATCCCATCCTCATTAAAGTATTTACTACCTCATTACTATCCTTTTTTAAAATAGCAAAAAAAGTTTTAATCATCTCCTCCTTATTCAAAGTTCCGATTTCTGACATCATGCCAAAATCATAGAAGATAATACTCCCATCTGGATTGACGGCCATATTCCCTGGATGGGGATCAACTTGGAAAAACCCATCTTGTAATAGTTGCTTTAAATAA
Organism: Dolichospermum lemmermannii CS-548; assembly: GCF_028330815.1. Classification (NCBI taxonomy): domain Bacteria; kingdom Bacillati; phylum Cyanobacteriota; class Cyanophyceae; order Nostocales; family Aphanizomenonaceae; genus Dolichospermum; species Dolichospermum lemmermannii. The sequence continues at coordinate 6,862 of NZ_JAQMTJ010000215.1, read as the reverse complement.
CAACAAATACCCGTTTCATTTACCTGATGAATATTAATTCCGCAGGCTTCCAAAGCCGCTTTATCATTAATTTTAATTCCCGGTTTATATTCTAAAGTTAATATCTTCGTTGTTGTATATTGCCAATAGACTTTAGGGACAATAACTCGCGGATATCCACGAAAATTTTCTCGGAATTTATCTGAATTTTTTCCCTCTTGAATATAATCAATTTCTTGAAACAACAAATCAAAGAACTCATTGTAAATTGATTGTAAATTATACTTTCTTACCCCAGTCAAATATTTATTGCAAAACTTAATTAACTGTAATAATATCTTAAAATCTAAATTAAATAAAGTCTCTAAACCCGGACGTTGGACTTTAACAACCACCTCTTCGTTAGAGTATAATGTAGCCTTATGAACTTGACCTAAACTAGCAGCAGCCAAAGGATTAAATTCAAATTCTTTATAGATAAATTGTAGAGGTTTACCTAATTCTAATTCAATCATCTTAATTGCCTCTTGACTACTAAAAGCCGGAACTTGATCCTGTAAAGTTCCCAAAGCTTCTATATATTCTAGAGGCAATAAATCGGCACGAGTTGACAAAGTTTGACCAATTTTAATAAAAGTAGCACCTAAATCAATTAAAGTATTCACAAACCAAGTAGCGCGGTTTTTCTTATGTTCTAAAGAATCTTGAGGAAAAATACTATCCCACCACAGAAATAACATAAATTTAGCCGCAGCCCTGAAAATGTCTATTTTTCGGGCTAAGGTAGAATATTTAGTTTTTTGCCAACGAAACTTTTTAGACTTTGCCATCATAAATATAAACAAAATTTGATGTTTCCATGATTAATTGTTTATAATATAGCGGTAATTGTTGGCTATTTCTTTCCTAGCTCCTGAATAACTACACTGCATAGTATAAATTATTAAACACCGTCCCAATGAAGACTTGTAAACTAATCGTGTAGCAATTAGCCTGTGGTATATACAAGCAATTAATACAATAGTCCATACTAAACACGGTTGGGAAATGGACTTTTGCCAGATTACAAAAAACCTGGATTTCTAAGGGTTTAGCACTGCTAAACCCCTACCTAATAACAAAATTAAATCTTGTAAATATTCCGACACAGGAATCATAAAAACATCAAAGGGATAGAAAAAGAAAAATTCTTTCTCTATCCCTTTTATAATACCCCCAAGGGAATTCGAATCCCTGTTACCTCCGTGAAAGGGAGGTGTCCTAGGCCTCTAGACGATGGGGGCTTGTTTCTCTTCACTTTTAACAATATAGCGGGTTTTTTTGAGAATGTCAAGAGGTTTTGGAAAGATTTTTTTAGAGGAGGTGAAAAAGCCACAAAGTAAGGAGCAGAGGGAATATTTCTGGACTATTAACCCTGTCCTTTTGCCAAGAGCAATAAATTCTTGAGAAATTTCTAGTAGTCTGTCAAATTTATTTTGACGGGTTTTTGGTAGTGCGGGCATCTTTCTTGCCCGCGTGAGCGAGACGCTCACACTACAGTCCATCATTTTTATCTTGACAAACTACTAGTACCGCAGGGCGGAAGTCAAAAGTCAAAAGTCAAAACTAATATACAGTAGGCTTTTTGGCGATTGAATATGGTTGCTTTATTTACGCTGTGATGTACTAGTTTCTGCTACAAGGCGTATAAACTTGCCACTATATTTCTTTGACACTCTCACTGGCTAAAGCCGCTGAGATTCTTGGTTCAACGAGTCCACTTAACTTTTCCCTATCTCTGCCAAAAAGAAACTCTATGCGGTTAAAACCGTGGTCAGTGAGCTTGTCGAACTGCCCGTGTCGCTTATATCTCAAGGCTTTAGCCCCTGAGCTTTACGCTTACCGGATATTTCTGTAAAGTTAATATTTATGATTCTTTAGAGAGGATTTTGAAATCAATGGCTCAAAATCTACAATATGGAAGCACCTTTTGAAATCACCCTCCAGATGGTGATCACTGTTTTTGCAGGCATTAGCGCCCAGGTAATGGCTGCATATTTCAAACTACCCAGCATCGTCTTACTACTCCTCTTAGGCATCCTTTTAGGTAAAGACGGGCTGGGAATATTACAACCGCATTTACTAGGCACAGGATTGGAAGTGATTGTTTCCCTAGCAACAGCAATCATTTTGTTTGAAGGTGGACTCAAATTAGATCGGCAGGAGTTGGGCAAAGTTTCCCTCAGTCTCCAGTTACTCGTTACCTTGGGAACACTGATCACCCTACTAGGGGGAAGTCTGGCGGCACACTGGCTAGGGGAGTTTCCCTGGAATATAGCAGTGCTTTATGCGTCCATTGTTGTTGTTACCGGACCGACCGTAATTGGGCCTTTAATTCAACAAATTAACGTAGATAGACAAGTAGGAACGCTATTAGAAGGCGAAGGAGTTTTAATAGATCCAGTGGGAGCTATCCTAGCTTACGTTGTCCTGGATACGATTTTAAATGGTGATACAGACCCGATTAATGCGATTATTGGTCTAATTTTACGTTTCGCTGTGGGTGCGGGCATTGGTGGCGTTGGTGGATATTTAATGAGTTGGATGTTCAAACGCGCCAATTTTATCTCCTTTGAACTGAAAAATCTGGTTGTACTGGCAGTTTTATGGGTGTTGTTTGCCCTAGCGCAAATGATTCGCTCTGAATCGGGAATTATGACCACAGTGGTAGCAGGTGCGGTGTTTGCTAATTCTTCAGTTCCCGAAGAGCGGTTATTGCGAAGCTTTAAAAATCAACTGACAATTCTCAGCGTTTCTGTATTATTCATCCTCCTAGCGGCTGATTTATCCATTGCTAGTGTCTTGGCTTTAGGTTGGGGGAGTTTATTCACCGTTTTGGTGTTAATGTTTGTCGTTCGCCCCATTAACATTATTTTGTGTACTTGGAATAGTGATCTGAATTGGCGACAGAAACTATTTTTAAGTTGGGTTGCACCCAGAGGCATAGTTTCCGCCTCTGTAGCGTCTTTATTTGCGATTTTACTGACACAGAGGGGCATTAATGGTGGTGATTCGATTAAAGCCTTAGTCTTTTTGACAATTATCATGACGGTTTTTTGTCAAGGTTTAACCGCTGGCTGGTTGGTTAAATGGTTACGAATTACCTCTAAAGATGCAACTGGGGCGGTAATTGTGGGCTGTAATCCCTTGGGTTTATTAATTGCCCGCTTTTTTCAAGAACGGGGAGAAAGTGTAGTGATGATTGATACTGACCCGGAACGGTTAGCCCAAGCTGAAGCCCAAAATCTCCGAGTGATTGCTAGTAGTGCTTTAGATGGGGAAATACTGGAAGAAGCTGGTATTGGTTCGATGGGGACTTTTTTAGCCATTACCAGTAATGGTGAAGTGAATTTTGTTTTAGCTCAACGCGCTGCTGAGGAATTTAATCCTCCCCGTGTTTTAGCTATATTCCCCCGACATCCTCAAGGATCTCCTTCGGAGAATAGTAAAGTTGATCAAGCTTTTGTCTCTGATTTACCAGTAAAAACTTGGAATGAATATTTGATGAATGGACAGGTGAAATTGGGAACAACTACATTAAATGCGGCAGAATTTGACTCTCAACAAGAACATATACAAGAAAAAATTCGAGATGGGATTTTAGTACCACTGTTGTTAGAAAGACAAGAACGTTTACAGGTAATGTCGGCTACTCAAGAATGGGAAATAGGCGATCGCATTATCTATCTATTATATGATTCCCGTCCTAATCTTTTAAAACTTCTTTCTGGGGCTAGTCAGTCTACACCGCTAACTATGGAAACATTAGCAGAAGTTGAAGAAGTAAAAGTTAAATAACTTTAGATTTTAGATTTTGGATTTATCCCCATAATCTTCTTCCTGCTTTCCCCTGCAATCTTTCATGGGTATCTTTTAGCAAAGTGGGAATATCTAAATTTTCTGGACATTTGGGCAAACAATCACCACATTCTGTACAACGGTTAGCTTTCATCCCTGGAAACCAATGACCAGCATTTTCAAACATTCCATAACGATATTGTCCATAGTCTTTCATATCATAAGCTAGGGCTAAATTTCGTAATCTTAAAACTTCGGGAATATGAATATTTTCTGGGCAAGGTAAACAATCATAACATTGACTACATTTATCAGTTAGTAAAACATCATTTTGCTGATTTTCTAATTTTTCAAAAATATCAATTTCAGCTTTAGTTAATTCATTTGGAGGATCAAAAAGTTCTGGAGATATTACTAACTCTTCTGGTTTTGCTGGTCCTATACTCAAAGTATTAATGCGGTTATCACTTAACAAAAAACGATAATTTAAATTTAATGGTGTGAATGGATAACAGAGTTCTTTTAAAGTTTGGGGTGGAGTATATAATTTTCCGCCCTTATCCGTAGGAGAAATAATAAAAACGCCCATATCTTTTTCTGTTGTCAACTGAATTGCAGGGGCATTATGTTGAAAAAAATAGTAATAATGAAGATTAACAAATTCAAAAAAATCTGTATTTATAGCTGCTAAAATTACATCTAATGAACCGTGAGTAGAAAACCCAATATGTCGCACTCTCCCATCATTAATAGCTTCCTCCACAGCCTGCATACAACCATTTTTAGCTTGTACCCATTCTAAATGTTGCCAAGTATTTAATCCATGAATTCCTAAACAATCCAGATAATCTAAATTCAAGCGATTTAAAGATTCATCAATATACCGACGCATAGTGTCAGCATCTGGTGTTGGGGGAATTTTAGTAGTAATATAAATCTGATTACGGGGTACTGATAAACCAGCTTTTATAGCTTTACCCAAATATGCTTCACTATCACCATAACCTCTAGCTGTTTCTAAATGATTAATTCCTAAAAATAAAGCTTTTTCAATGGTCTGTTGGACATTTTCACTATCATTTAAATAGCGCATTGTTCCCAATGAAAAAACAGAAAGATGTAAATTAGTTTTACCAAAACGACGATATTGCATATAGCAGGTAATCAGGAATTATCTTATCTAATAGACATATCCAAAATAGTAACATTTTATGGTAAAAGAATATAATAATTAGTTTTCAACAGGAAAATATGAGTTTAATACTGAATCACATTGAAGAGAATCATAAAGAAACACAAAGATTAATTAAGTAAGTCGGCACGATAAAATCAATATACATTTTTTTCGTAAAAACCCTTAAATAACCTATCTATAAGGTATTTGTCGAATTTACATCTCGTTACATATGTTGATTGTTTAACGCCAACTTACTTAGTCTAGATTATGAGCAGCTACAAAAATTAATTCAAAAGCTCGAACAATTATACAATGAGAAACAAGATTTATTAGAATCAAATAAAACTAGAATCATTGCAGGTGGAGGTGGTAGAAAACCTAAATTATCGCTCCCAGAACAAATAATTTTGACTTTGGTTTATCTCAGACATCTAACTAGGGCTTGCTGAATAAACATAGAACCGTGACAAATCAATGACTTGAGGGGGATAGAAGATGAAAAGGTGCAAGAAAAAGAGTTAAAATGCGTAAAAACCCTTGCACGAAAGCGTATTAAAATGTATAAAAAAGCGCAATAACAAGAAACAGCACCAGAAAAGTTTCAACTAAGTAAGTCGGCACGATAAAATCAATATACATTTTTTTCGTAAAAACCCTTAAATAACCTATCTATAAGGTATTTGTCGAATTTACATTTCGTTACATATGTTGATTGTTTAACGCCAACTTACTTACCTTTCGAGGAGAAATTGGCATTAGATAATCGGTGGGTAATCATGACAAAAATGATACCTTGGTCTGAATTTGAAGCAGAATATGCAGCAATATTTTCCTCGGAAATAGGCGCACCAGCCAAAACATTTAGGATGGCATTAGGAGCATTGATAATCAAAGAAAAATTAGGAGTTAGTGATAGAGAAACAGTAGAACAGATAGGGGAAAACCCTTACCTGCAATACTTTATAGGAATGTCAACAAGATAGTAATAAACCACCATTTGACGCTTCAATGCTAGTTCACTTTAGAGAAAGAATAGACATAAATTTAGTTAACAAAATCAATCGAAAAATTGTGGAACAGACGTTAGAAATAAAATTACTTAGTTATCTTTTTTCTTGCCTTTTCCCACTTTTTCAGCAAGCCCTAAATATTTTTTTAGACACAATAAAAAGTTTTGCCATACTATAAGAAGTGTGGCAAAGAAATTATTGATGCCTGACAAATAAATTGTCAACGCGGACAATAATTTGGCAAGACGGACACCAACTTGTCAACGCGGTCAAATAATCTGACAAGTGACATTATAAAAAATGAGCGCGGAGGGATTCGAACCCCCGACCTACAGGACCGGAACCTGTTGCTCTATCCACTGAGCCACGCGCCCTTATACATTTCATAGTATAACATACTTTTTGAATTTAAACAGCATTTAATTATAAGTAATTTGCTGGGTCAACAGGTGTACCATCGCGGCAGACTTTAAAATGGAGATGGAGACCTGTGGAGAAGCCTGTAGAACCGACAGCAGCGATCGCTTGTCCTTTTTGTACAGTTTGTCCTTCACTGATATATAATTCGCTACCACAATCTAATTTTTTGCAAAAATACCCTTAATACCCTTAATACCCTTTTCAACTAGTTACATTTAGCCCAAAAAGTGCAGACATAAACAGTATTATGCCTGACCGAAAAGACGGGACAGCCCCGTCCTTCCAGGACGGCTTTATGTTAAACCCACATTCCGCACCCCAAAATGTTACAGAGGGAAATTACGGAGATGAAAATCAAAGGGAGCATCAAAACAAACAGATAAAGTGAAAAAAGGCATTTGAGAAACAGTAAATCACCAAAAATGTCATCAAAATCTAT
>NZ_JAQMTJ010000214.1:0-17533 GCF_028330815.1 Dolichospermum lemmermannii CS-548 | reverse complement strand
GATATGTACCTTATAACACCGAAAAGTGCTGTATGTAACGAAAAGTAAAATCGCCCAAACCCTCTTCACTCTTGCCTCTTGCCTCTTGCCTCTTGCCTAGTGCCATAACGACGATTTTCAATGCTAACCTACTTATAACCAATCATCGTCATCATCCCAGTTATCCTGATAGCTAGGGCGTTTGCTGCGAGTGGGACGAGTTTCATAATTAGGAGAACGATTTTGATTTTCCCTGCCATAGTCCCTGTTAACACCTCGGTTAGATGAATCTCGTTGGCGATAGTTATCTCTGTAAACATCCCTTGGCGGTTCTTTTTCTTTTTCACCCACAAAGATTTCCCGGATAGCACCAAATAAATCTTCATCTTCATCCTCAGCATAATACTGACGGACTTCTCTATTCAGTTCATACAGAGCATCTTGTAAATCAGCATAAGCCTGATCAATACCGCGATCTTCGTCAGCTTGTAAACTTTCTCGTAAATTCCGGCAAATATTATCAATGCGTTGACGACGGTTGCGGGCAAATTGCATTCCCATTTCCAAAGCTACTTCTCGCAGTTGTCGTTCTGCTTGTAACATTAAGGCTTCGGCGCGGGTACGTTTTTCAACTCGTTCTTTCCGTTCTCTATCAACACTGGCATATTTTTGAGCATCCTCAATCATGCGGTTAACTTCTGACTCACTTAAAGTAGAAGCGCCTTGAATAGTAATGCTTTGTTCTCTGCCAGTAGTTCGATCTAGGGCTGTTACCTGTAAAATCCCATTAGCATCAATATCAAAAGATACTTGCACTTGGGGAATACCCCTGGGTGCGGGAGGAATGCCATAGAGTTTAAACCGTCCTAATGATTTGTTATCTGTGGCCATGTCCCTTTCACCTTGGACAATATTGATTTCTACGCTATTTTGGTTATTTTCAGAAGTAGAAAAGATGTCAGAACGACGGACTGGGATAGTTGTATTGCGGGGGATGAGTTTTTTCATCACACCACCGATGGTTTCTAAGCCCATAGATAGAGGTGTGACATCTAAGAGGAGAACATCTTTAAGTTCCCCAGCCAGAATACTGCCCTGAATGGCTGCACCCACAGCAACGACTTCATCAGGATTGACGTTTTCGTTGGGTTCAATGCCAATTAAGTCTTGAACTAGCTGTTTCACCATGGGCATTCTCGTAGAACCACCAACTAATACGACTTCTTCAATATCTACAGGAGAAACTCCGGCATCTTTTAACGCCCGCTTAACTGGTGTTCTTAATCTACTCAATAAGTCTACACATAAACCTTCAAATTGCGATCGCGTCAGCCGAGTTTCTAGGTGTTTTGGACCGTCCTCCGTGGCGGTGATGAAGGGTAAATTAATATCGGTGACACTAACCGCCGAAAGTTCAATTTTCGCCTTTTCTGCGGCTTCCATTAACCGTTGCAAAGCTTGGCGATCGCGTCTTAAATCTACACCTTCTGCTTCTAAAAACTGTTCCGCTAACCAATCAACTACTTTTCGATCAAAATCATTACCACCGAGTTGAGTATCTCCACTGGTAGCTTTTACCTCAAATACGCCATCACCCACATCTAGTAGAGACACATCAAAAGTTCCCCCACCCAAATCAAACACGAGAATAGTTTCTGTGTAACCTCGATCTAATCCGTAAGCTAAAGATGCGGCTGTGGGTTCATTGAGAATGCGTAACACATCTAACCCCGCAATTCTGCCCGCGTCACGGGTAGCTTGGCGTTGGGAATCATTAAAATAAGCCGGAACAGTAATCACAGCCCCGGTAACAGGTTCACCCAAATAACGACTAGCATCATCAGCTAATTTTTTCAGCACCATAGCCGAAATTTCTTCTGGGGAAAATTCCTTATTCAGCCGGGGACAGGCAACTTTAATATTGCCAATTTCATCTTTGCGGATAGTGTAAGGAACACGCTTAGAATCCGGGTTTAATTCCCCATATTTGCGCCCAATGAAGCGTTTCACGGCAAAAAAGGTATTTTGGGGATTAAGGACGGTTTGCCGTCTGGCCATTTGCCCCACAACCCTTTCCCCTTCTTTACTAAAGCCAACGACGGAGGGGGTTGTTCGCATTCCTTCTGCATTGGCAATCACCACCGGCTTGCCACCCTCCATGACGGCGACTACTGAGTTGGTTGTACCCAAGTCGATGCCAACTACCTTGCCCATGCGTTACTCGTCTCCTGTTGCGTGTTTTGTAAATTTATTATGATATGATAATACTGCTTTTAGCTTGGTGCTAAATCAGGTCAACAATCCAATTGCAATAGTCATTAAATCAGAAATATCCAATGATAACAGCATTGCTACTTGCTACAGGATAGCATTTAGAAAGAGGTAAGAGGTAAGAGGCAAGAGGCAAGAGGCAATTAGACTTCACTTGCGATTACGATTATGGCTTCTGATGGACTGGGATCTCGTAATTATCTCGCAAACTATCATGAATTTTCACCCAAGTTCCGTCTCTGCGCCAGTTGAATTAATAAAAAAAGTGAAATGATAAGAAAAGTTAAAAATTTCAAATAAATATAGTACGTATAATTCGCAGTGTTGTGTGTGTGATATAAAGTCAATTATGGGTTTTCAGAATCCACCAAACAACTCGTCTGAATATTGCTAGTATGATGAAATTTACTCTATCTCGTCTTTTGCCTTTAGTTGTTGGTAGTGCTGCTGCTAGTGTCCTTGCTAGTATGTCTCCTGCTAAGGCGGTTGTATTAACAGTCAACAATGTGGATTACCATGTGGAATCTGTGACCAGTAATTACTTGGTTGCTGCGAATCGGCTTAAAACGCAGCGTTGGTGGCAAAACGAGAACCTTGCAAGAGCTTTTGCTGATGCCAGCAGAAACGTACCGAATTTTACGCAGGATGTAGATAAATCGACTCTCTTCGAACCTCTACGCCTGAAGTATTCTCCCTTTTTTCTTTTTACCGACTTAATGCCTCTCCCTAATAATTTACATGCTGCTGCTTTTAATTACTTCGACATTAAGGTGGAGGTTGCGGACGGTCCATCCGATGCAGTTGTAACATACGCTGTTGAAAGTGTCCCCTGGGAATTTTCCGGGGGTACCATTCCTGCGGCAGTCGGCGTTCTACTCTTGGCTGCAAGATGGAAAGCTAGAAAAAGCATAGCATCAAAAACCCGCACTGCCAACCCTGATGTAGCGGTTCCCTAGGTGGACAATTGTTGGGGTGACGCTTTGTGTTTAGACCTGACCTTGGGCGTACTGCTATTGCTAATGCCTAAACTCGTCAAAAACCGACTACCCCAACTACATTCTTCTTGTTTCTTTTTTGGTGGGTTATATCGCTTGCAAAAGCGTTTGTAGCGTTTACAAGCGATATAAACCATATATTTAAACATTGGCAATAAATTCTTCTACTGTTAACCCAGCAGTTCGTATTAGTCCGCGTAAAGTCCCTTTTGCCACTTCATGATGATCAGGAACAGACAACGTTACCATTTCACCTTCTTTGACCAAAATTATATGACTTGCGCTTTGGCGTGCAAATCGCCAGCCCAGCTTTTCAAAAGTGCGAACTACTTCTTGTCCACTCAGAACAGGTAGTTTTGATGCCATAACTATACTAAGACTTCTACTTGTTTAGTTTCAATAGTCAATGGCAAGCCAATCTCTGCCCTCACTTGTAAGCAAGCAGAAATCGCATCTTGAATATTCTCTAAAGCCTCTTCTTTTGTCGCTCCCTGACTAATGCAACCAGGAATACTAGGACATTCAATAATCCAGACACCATCTTCATCTCGATCAATCGTGACATTGAATTTCATACTAAGTTGTAGTTAAGTAATACCTGTATTTTAGCTTTGAAAATTTCGATTATTAGTCTTAATGGAAGATTACCGCAGATTCTCGAAAAAAGTCAATTGCTGGTATATTTCACAAATTGCCATAAACGGGAATTGCTGCACCACGGACATCCTTGGCTGCTTCTGAGGCTAAAAAACAAATAACTTGGGCAATAGATTCGGGTTTTACCCATTTATCAGCGATTTCTGCGGGTGTACCTATTCTGTTAGCGGGGGTATCAATGACACTGGGGAGAATGGTATTAGCAGTAATATTAGTATTTTTGGTTTCATCGGCTATCGCTTTTGTTAAGGCTATCACTCCAGCTTTGGCCGCAGAATAAGCCGCTAACTGTGCCGCAGGTTCAGCACCAGCGCGAGAACTGACGGTAACAATGCGCCCATAGCCGTTTTCTAACATACTTTTGAGGCTATATTTGCAAGTCAAAAAAGTTGTATTTAAGTTGATATCTATTTCCTGTTTCCAATCATAAAAGCTGTATTCGTGAGTTTTTCCTTTAGAAAATCCACCAACTAAATGAATTAACACATCTACTTTTGTCATGCGGCTGACAAGTTTTTCTACTGAGGCTTCATCTTCTAAATTAGCAGGAATAAAATGAATTCTGGCAAAATCCGCCGGGGAAATAATTCCTTTGAGACGCTCTACATCTTTAGGACTACGATAAGGAATAGTTACATCTGCACCTTGGGCTATAACTGCGGGTGTTACACCCAAACCTAGTCCCCCTGTGCCACCTGTAAGTAAAATTTGTTTGCCTTTCATAAACAAGATGCACTCCTATGATCTTCTTTAATTCAAGATAGCGCGGATTTTATGATCTTGATTTTGTTTCGCGCAATCTCTCTTAGAGATCCCGCAGGGTAGGCACAAAGGAGCAAAGGCGCAAAGGAAGAAATACACTGAAAGTTGCTGTTATAGAGACGCGGAATTTTGCATCTCTATTGTAAGAACCTATTTAAAGCTGTGGTTGTAGATGTTGTACTAACTGTGCGGCTTGCATAACACCTTCAATTTTATCTACGGGCTTTCCTTGTTTAAATAGTACCAAGGTTGGTAAAGCGGCAATGCCATACTGACTGGCTAATTCTGTATACTTTTCTGTGTCAATCTTCACAATCCGTAATCTATCTTTCAGTTCAAGGTTGACTTTTTCTAAAATGGGTACCATCATTTGACAAGGACCACACCAGTCAGCATAAAAGTCTACTAACACGGGTACATCTGAACCAGAAAGCATTTCTTCAAAGCTGTTGAATTGTTTTTTAGTTGCCATAATACACACCAATTTTTAATTAATCGTTTGTTTTAATGTTAGTTCTTAGAATCTGGAATTTGTATATGTTTATATTTTTTATAGAACCCCGACTTCTCCAAGAAGTCGGGAATCTGGGTATTAGTCTCTTACATTGTCAAAGATTGGGGATTGGTTTCAATCAACTTCGCTAAGTCTTGCAAGAATCCGGCAGCATCAGCGCCGTAAATAATGCGATGATCACAGGTGATTGTAACTTGCATTTGTTGACGCACACCAAATAATCCATCAGGTGTAGCAACTACTTGGGGACGTGATGCACCAATGGCTAAAATAGAACCTTGTCCGGGGGGTAAAATGGCATCAAAGGTATCTACACCAAACATTCCTAAGTTGGAGAGGGTGAAAGTACCGCTGTTATATTCTACTGGTTGTAGTTGTTTAGCTCTAGCGCGTTCTACTAAAGATTTCCAATTGCGAGATAAAGAGTAGATATCAACTGCATCTGCATTTTGTAAAACGGGTGTGATTAAACCACCATCATCCATGGCTACGGCGACAGAAACGTTAATATTAGGGTGATTGACAATTCCTTGATCTGAGTAGCTGGCATTAAGGATGGGGTGTTTTTGTAATGTTATGGCTACAGCTTTGGCTAATAGCGCGGTCATTGTCACACCTTTAGACTTAATTTGTTTGTAAAGTTTATCGAGTCCATCGGTGCTAATTGTGTAACTGACACGGAACACAGGTACAGATAAACTGGCTACCATGCCCCGAACTACGGCATTTTGTAAGGTTGTGAATGGCACTACTTGACCAGGAACGGCACTACTAACTACTGGTGTGGCGACAGGTGCAGGTGCAGTTACGGGTACAGGTGCGGCTACAGGTGCAGGTGCAGCTACAGGTGCAGGTGCGGGAGTGACAACGGGGGTAGTAACGGGTTGAACTTTACCGACTGCCACTTCTATATCTTCCGCCACAATGCGACCGTATGGACCGCTACCTGTGAGGGTATTTAAATCAACTTTGAGTTCTTTGGCTAGTTTGCGAGCGCGGGGTGAAACTACGACTCTGCCGGGTTCATGGTTAGAACCATTTTGAGATGGGGTGGCAGGGGCGGCAATTGCGGCAACGGGTACGGGTATGGGGGCAGGTGTGGAGGGGGCAGCAGCACCGTCTGCGTTGGCTAAGGACTGGGCTGTGGCTATTTCTGCTTCTGTTTCGGCTATGTAAGCGATCGCTGCGCCGACTGGGGCAGTTTCACCGGCGGGAACAATGATATGGGCAAGATATCCTTCATAGAAGGTTTCCACGTCCATATCAGCTTTATCTGATTCGACAACCACCACTGTTTCGCCTTTCTCCACTTTATCTCCAGGCGACTTGACCCAGGAGACAATTTTGCCTTCGGTCATGGTGGAACTCAGCGCCGGCATAAATACTTCGTTAATGCTCATGATATGGTGGTTTCAGAATCAATTATATATGGACTTCAATCTACGAATTTTAACAGTTTTGTGATCAAGTGGGTGATTTTTTGGAAAAATCAGATGATTGATAACTATCTGTTTTTTTGGACAAAACACAACCGATTACTTGATTGTCAGCGGTTTTGGGCAGTTGAATAGATTTTTATGAGAAGATAGTTCTTCCTTATCAATTCTATGATAACAAATTCAAAATCATTTGTCAACCCCCTCAATTATTAATTTCCCCCCCTACTAGGGTAGTGGTTAAGCGTGATAATGATTGGTGTCAACTTCATGGATGAGCTTTGATAACTGTAGAGGCAGAGCCTCTGTGATAGCATTCCCAGTCAGAGACTGGGAACGAGATATGCTAAACTTCTACTTCAGTGCTAATGTTAGATGTCTCCGCGAATTTCTTCGACAATACCGTCACGGAGGACAACTTCAACCTGCATTTTACTAATCAAATTATCACCTAGTTCAATCCGGAAAAAGCTTTCCATTTGAAATTGATTAACTTCTTGATCTAATTCCAATAATTGTACTTGCTGGAGGTTTTGCAGCATTTGGTTTTTCTGCTCTAGAAGTTCACTTTTCTTTTGACTGACTTGCAGTTGAATGTTGTCAATTTGTTGGAGTGTTTGGGGTCCTGGTGGTTGCACACTCTGTTTTTGAATGGCGCTAACTGCTCTTTGTCCTTCAACGTCTAATTGTTGCAGTTGTTGGTCAACTTGATTAATTTGACCTTGTAGTTGCTGTTGTACTTCCTCTTTCCAGAGACTAGTAACTATGGCTTTGACATTAATCGGGCGTTTTAAAAGCAATTGAGGGTTGGAAACATCCATAAAAATTGTCCGTTCACTCTTAAATAGTTTGTAGTGTGGGGGAAGTCAGGAGTCAGGAGTCAGGAGTCAGGAGTCAGGAGAAAAAAAGAAAGAAAAAAAGAAGAATTTTCTTCCCATTCCCCTCTGCGGGGCTGCTTCCCTATATCTCCATTAAGTTCTGAAAGATCATCTGCGATTTAGGGAATTATTTGGCAAACATTGCGTTGATAATATCGCAATATCGGTCCATGATAACGTGACGACGGATTTTGAGCGTTTGTGTCATGAGTCCATTTTCAATTGAGAATTGTTCCTCAATGAGTTTGAACGGTCCAACACGATCATCGGCTCGGTAGCTGGGACGGTTTTGAACTTCCCGATTTAATTCCTGACGAAACAAATCCTGGACTATTTTACTCTCTAAGTCAATTTTTTGACTATTATTTTGAGTTTCTGCCCATTTTTCTAAGGCTTCTAGGTTGGGAACAATCAAAGCGCCAATACTCCGTTGATCTTGCCCTACTAACATGATTTGGTCAATATAGGGTGATCTTAAACAAGCATCTTCTATGGGCTGGGGTTCGATGTTTTCACCGTTGGTTAAGACAATGGTGTCTTTGGCTCTACCTGTTAATACTAGGTCATTTTCAGGTGTCACCCAACCTAAATCACCGCTATCAAACCAACCTTCTGTGTCTATGGCTTTAGTTGTGGCTTCGGGATTTTGATAATAGCCCTGCATGATTTGTGGTCCTTTGAGCAGGACTAAACCCCGTTCTCCCACTGGTAGAGGTTGACGAGTCTCAGGATTGACAATTTTCACTTCTGTACCGGGAATGGGTTGTCCTGAAGAACCCCGTAAATTTCGCCAAGGACGACGAGCATTAGTTACTGGTGAGGTTTCTGTTAAACCATAACCTTGTAAAATTTCCACCCCAACAATTTCAAAGAAGTTATCTATATATGCAGGTAGCGCCCCACCACCGCTAATAACGTGCTTGATGTTGCCGCCAGTAGCTTCTCGCACTTTGGTATAAACTAATTTTTCACCGAGTGCATGGAATAATAATAAACCCAATTCTGTTATTTTGGCTTGGGAACGTTCAATAAATGAAGCGTGAATGTGATTTAAACTCAATCCCTGGCAAATACGCCGTGCTTCAATATATTTCTGGCTCGTTTCTAGTAAGAACTTGACCAAACTTTGTTTTTTGGCTGGTTGTTCGCGGAATTGCTTTTGCACTCCTTCATAAATTGATTCCCATAGTCGAGGAACAGCAATCATGTAATTGGGTTTAAATTTCTTTAAATCCCCTTTTACAGAACGCAAATTAGTGTAAATTTGGGTACAACCTTGAGAAAGTAAGAAATATTCTCCACTGCGTTCATAACTATGCCATGTGGGCAAAATACTGAGGGCAATATCTCCTTTTTTGGGTTGTACTACTGTTCCTAAGTTTTTAACTTGGTGCAGCAAATTTCTGTGAGATAGCATTACACCCTTGGGTTTTCCCGTAGTCCCGGAGGTATAAATTAGGGTTGCTAAACTTTCGCTGCTTTGTTTGGTAGCTATTAAAGTGTTGTTACTACCAATATCTAATAATTGGGAAAAGTTCACCACTGGAAAATTGCGTTCTGTGGGTGGTACTTCATCAGAAAGGAGAACTACCAGCTTAATCGGTAATTCATTTAAGCTTTCTCCTAACTTATTTAGAGTTTTGAGATCCTCAATTACTAATGCGGTACTGCCACTATGGGAAATAATATAGAGTAATTCTTCTCGTTCTGCTTGAGCGCTACGGACTGCATTTACCGCTCCAGCGGTCATTATACCTTGATCGGCAATAAACCAGCGGGGACTGTTGTCAGCAATGAGGGAAACCCGTTCACCATAGGGAAGAGTGTCGCTATTGTTTATATTGATGCCTAACTTTTGCAAACCGGCGGCAAATTGTTGAATTTGCCCTGACAACTGACTATAGGTAATTTTTACTTCTGGTTTGGAGTGGGGGTTATGCAGGGCAACAATATTACCAAATTTCCTGGCAGCTAAAGTCCAAATTTCTGGTAGTGATTCCACATTTGTATAATCTACTAAACTCTGTAATGCCAGACGTTCTCGCTCAGAAATGTTAGCCAAAAAAGAAGTTGCCGATTGGTTTTGTGTCATAAATGCTGATGTTAAATTCAATTAATAACCAACTATTTAATCTTTAGTTTACACATTAATTGATCACAATTACTGAATTATCACCGTTCCATATATAAAAATCTATGCTAAACTGATTTTATATAAACTAAATACTATGGTTGAGTCTTAGGACATTGCCATATATTTTAGTTTTAGTCAAACTGTGTTCATGTAATTTCATTTGGGGGTGATTCCCTATAGATTTGATGGATGTATTATTGCTCACCGTCATCAATGCTGGGGCTTGTTTGGCTTTGCCTAGGCTGCTATCTATGGTTTTGGTTCGTAAACCTCAACAATCTCAACCATTTGCCCTTACTCCTAGTTGCAAATCCGCCAAAATGGAAATGACCAGTTTCCCATATTGTACAGCCTACGGATTAACTGGTAGTCAATCTTGTAAATTTAGTCCGAATTTTTGTTCCCAATGTTCTCCTAATTGAAGAGAATATTAGCGAATAATAGCAATTCTCAATTATTTGTGAATATATTTATTTTCTTCTCTGCGCTATTCATACAGCACTTCCTGGTGTTATGAGGTACATATCTAGCGGGCAAGATGCCCGCACTACAAGAGTTTCATGATTCAACTTTGTCCCTCATAAGAGCGGAAACCGCTGTAATTCTCGGTAAAAACATCAATTTTCACAAATCAGACAGGATTGCTATACATAACTAGGGAATAGAAAAGTTGCAAGTATTTAATTTACTTATGCAAGTCAAAGACATTCAAAAATTCAAAAATGGTGTTTAGAATGCAAAATCAAGATGTAGTTATCACAGGGAGAGTTATTTATGAGTTTAATTGATGGTCTATTTTTAACAATATTGAATGCGGCTATTTGTTTGGTTTTACCAAAGCTGCTATCTCTGGCTTTATCTGCAAAAAACTAAAAATCAATATCATCTTTAATGGTTTTTTGTTTTTCTCTGCGCCATTTTGCTCTAACTAAACGAATTTCGTCAAAACTGTAGCTTTCACCTAGATTTTCCCGAATGGGTGTGAGGGCAATATCACCAACAATTTCTAAAACGTTCCAGATTTTCTTTTGGCGTTCTAAGGGGACTAATTTACTTAAATCTACAGGTTGTTTTTTCTCAATTAAATTGGAGATATGATTGATAATTGTGGCAGTTTTAACGTTGCGTTGTTTAGCGATGTTTTCAATACTCAAACCCTGATTATATAATTCCAATGTTGTTAATTCTGTATCAGAAGGTGAGTGAGAATGAGGTGAGGAACTAACTCGATTAATAGTCTTTTCTTGTAACCCTTGTTCTTGGCGGTATTTTTGAATTTCTGCTAAGAATCTTTCGCCATATTGAGATAATTTATGACTACCAACCCCGGAAAGATTGCCAAATTCATCTAAGGTTTTTGGTTGGCTTTGTGCCATTAATTTGAGGGTAGAATCATGGAAGATGACGTAGGGTGGTACTGCTTGTTCGTCTGCGAGTTCTTTCCTAAGCGATCGCAATTTTTGCATTAGCACTTCTACATCTGCTGCTTTGACATTTCCCTCTTCCCAAGTAATTTTCTTGGCTATAGGAACAGCAATGGAAACTGGGCGTTGTTTTCGCATTACTTCCCAACTCAAAGCATTAAGTTTTAAAATTGAATAACCGTCTGCGGTTTGTTCTATTAACCCTTGATGTAATAGTGATCTTCCTAACATTCGCCATTCATCTACTGTTTTATCTTTGCCAATTCCATAGGTAGAAAGTTGATCATGTTTATTAACAACAATTCTCTGATTTTTTGCGCCTCTTAATATATCAATAATATGTAACATTCCATATCTTTCTTTACACCTGGCCACACAAGATAGAAATTTCATGGCTTCAATTGTCCAATCTTGGACAGGTTTAGGATAAAGACAATTATCACAATTTCCACAATTTCCCGGAAATCTTTCCCCAAAATAACTTAATTGAATTGTGCGTCTACAGTCTGTCCCTTCTGCATAATCAATTACCTGTCTTAGTTGCTGTTTAGCTATTAATTGTTCTTGGGGATCTGGTTTTTGATTAATACTCCATTCAATGGTTTTAATATCACCATAATTGAAAAAAAGTGTACATTTGGAAGGTTCATCATCTCTGCCGGCTCGTCCTGATTCTTGATAATAACTTTCTAAATTTCGCGGTAAATCGGAATGCACCACAAACCGCACATCAGGTTTATTAATACCCATACCAAAGGCAACTGTGGCTACCATTACCCGCACATCATCCCGAATAAACCGAGTTTGATTTTTTGATCTTTCCTCATCACTTAAACCAGCATGATAAGGCAAAACTGAAACTTTATCATTTTGGAGTTTTAAAGTTATTTCATCAACTTTTTTGCGAGTTAAACAATAGATAATTCCTGAACCTTCATTTTCTCTAACTATTTCTAATAATTCTGCATAAGCACGATTACTTTTAGAACGGACTTCATAATGAAGATTTTGGCGGTTAAAACTAGCAATATGAATACTGGGTTGTTTTAATCCTAATTGTTCGATAATATCAGCCCTGACTCTATCTGTAGCGGTAGCAGTTAAGGCAATTGTCGGTACATCAGGATAACGTTTTCTGAGTAATCTTAATTGCCGATATTCTGGGCGGAAATCATGCCCCCATTCTGAGACACAATGGGCTTCATCTATGGCAAAGGTGGAAATTCCGACTTTTTCTTTAACTACGTCTAAAAGGGGGAGAAATCGTTCACTAACGAGGCGTTCTGGGGCGACATAAAGTAATTTTATTTTACCATTCATGATCGCTTCTTCACGGGAGCGAACTTTATAGGCATTAAGACTACTATTCAGAAATGTGGCAGAAATATTATTAGTTCGCAGTGCTTCTACTTGATCTTGCATTAAGGCTATCAATGGTGACACTACCACTGTTAAACCGGGTTTCAAAAGTGCCGGTAATTGAAAGCACAGAGATTTACCCCCACCTGTGGGCATGACTACCATTAAATCACGATTTTCTAAGGCATCTTCGATAATTTGCCGTTGTCCAGGGCGAAATTGATCATAACCAAAATGATGTTTTAAGGCTTTTTCTAAGTGGGGGTACTGAAGCATGGTAGATGGCTGTTGCGTGTCTGGGTTGTGATGAAGATATGAGAATTGTAACAATTTTGCCGTTGTCTGTGAGAATGATTGGAGGTGGTTTTGCATTCAAGCTATCAACAGCGATATGATGATATCTGAGCGATCGCACTGGCACTATTATATATTTAGATTGAATAAACGAACCACGAAGAAGCGAAGAGCGCGAAGGAAGAAGAGTTTTAGAGAGTTTTTGCGTTAGTTTTGGTAAATTGTGTTTGTTGGGTGTTTTTTTGTAATAAACTAGGTAAGCTAGTTTTAAAAATCACCCAGAGTTTTATATTTTGCTATCTTGTGAAAGGATTTAACCTGTAATTTCTTCAGATTAATTTAAAAAAGTGAACCGGATAAACTCATGTTTATTAGTATTGATCAAATCAAGGAGTCTCTTAAATATTTGGAAAAGGTAGATTCTTTTTGGGGAATCACTTTTTTAAAATTTAAGCAATTACAATTACCAGTAGGTAATACTATTGAAGTATCTCTATATTCGGAAATTAAAGATTTTTTAGAAAAAAACTATAAACTCTATAAGGACTCAACATTTTCTTATAGATGTTTCCGTTTATCAAAAAATAAAAATAGATGGATAAAACTTAACAGATATGTGAATTCTATAATAGAAGATGTTTATAGAGAGATTTATAAAGATATCCATACACCAATATTTAGAGAATCATTAATCAATAAAATAAATGAAGACAGATGGGGCTGGAAAGATAACTATATTGAAATTTTAAAATCCTGTTTATCTCAGTATGATAATCAACTGATTCCTACTTTTCATTTAGCCGTATGGCTATATCGTGAAAAAGAATGGTCATCTGAAACAACACCAGAAGATATTATTGAAAAATTTAAAGATGATTTTTTGATAAATGACCAAGAAATTAACAACTTATTTGATACTTATATTCCTGAAAATACCAACATAAGCCAGCTCTTCAAAAATAAAAAAGTGTCCTGGACAGAATTAAAAACTGTTATTGGAAAACCTCCATTTATACCACCCGAAGAAGGTGCTTTAACTTATTTAGAAATACAAGGTGTAGGGGCTGCAAAAAAACTTTGTTTTGAACCAGCAGAACGACTGAGCTTAATTACAGGTGATAATGGATTTGGTAAAACTTTTTTACTAGAATGTGCTTGGTGGGCTTTAACTGGACAGTGGGCAAATTTACCAGCATATCCAACGCAAACTGCAAGTGAAGATGAACCTGTAATTACATTTAAAATTTCTGGAGATTCTGAATCTGATACAGAGAGTATTTCTTATGACTGGCAACTTCAAAGATGGAATGAAATTAAAAATCGCTCAACTATTCCAGGCCTTTTAATTTATGCCAGAGTAGATGGTTCTTTTGCAGTATGGGACACAGCAAAACAATATTTATCAACTTCATCCCGTGTTAAAAATATTGATAAAAAACCACTTCCTTTTGTGTTTACAAAAGATGAGTTATGGAATGGTCAAAAAGATGAAAATGGCAATACTTTTATTAATGGATTATTGCAAGATTGGATTCAATGGCAAAGTAGACCAGATAAATATCCATTTGACACCTTAGTAAAAGTATTAGAACGTTTATCACCACCCTCTGAAGGTGATTTAGGAATTTTGAAACCGGGAGAACCTGTCAGACTTCCTTATGATGCTAGAGAAATTCCCACCATAGAACATCCTTATGGAACTGTTCCCATTATTCATGCTTCGGCAGGGGTACAGCGGATAATTACAATGGCTTATTTGATAGTTTGGGCTTATGAAGAACATAAAATACAATCAAAACTTATCCGCATAGAACCACAGAAGAGAATGGTTATTTTAGTAGATGAATTAGAAGCACATCTTCACCCCCAATGGCAAAGGGCTATTTTACCTGCTTTGTTAGATGTGAGAGATGATTTAGCATCTGATTTAAAAGTGCAAATTATGGTTGCTACTCATTCTCCTTTAGTTATGGCATCTGTAGAACCTAGATTTGAGGAAAGAGTTGATAAGCTATTTAGTTTAGAATTGGTGAACAGCGATTTATTCGGTAATGAAGTCCAAATTGAAGAACTTCCTTTTATTCGTCAAGGTGTGGTAGATTCTTGGTTAATGTCTGATGTTTTTAAATTGCGTCATGCGCGTTCTTTGGAAGCAGAAAAGGCTATAGAAGCAGCGAAAGTTTTACAATTATCAGATAATCCCAATTCGGAAGATGTGGCAAGAGTATCAAATGATTTGGCAAGGTATTTATCAGAAGATGATAGATTTTGGACAAGGTGGGTTTATTTTGCAGAACAGCATGGGGTAGATTTGTGATTCCTATTAAACTCCAGCCTGAACCTGATGATTTTGACGAAAAAGTTAGACAACCAGGTTTAGCTTTTTTAAGTAGAGTTACTAATCCTAAAACAAAAGAGTGGAGAGATTATTGGGTGAAATCATTGCCTGATTTATATAAAAATTATAGTTGTATTTGTTCTTATTCTGCTCAATGGATACCGAGAACTGAAGGTAGTCCAAGTGTTGATCATTTCATTCCTAAATCTGCTCAACCTGAGTTGGCTTATGAATGGGATAATTTTCGTCTTGCTAGTTTAAGAATGAATGCGAGAAAGAATGATTTTCAAGATGTTATAGATCCTTGTAAATTAAATCTAGGTGATTTTATTCTAGATTTTCCAGTTCTTTCTATATCTGCTAGTTTTAATCTTTCAGATTCATTAAAAAAACAAATTATGGATACGATTGACAGATTGAAACTCAATGATGAAATATGTAAACAGGGAAGACTTGAGTGGTTAATGCCTTATTGTGAAACTGTTTACCCTTTTGAGTATTTAAAAAAGAAAGCTCCATTTATTGCTTATGAATTAGAACGTCAAGGGTTAGTAGATATGGATAAGATAGCCAAAATTATGGGGGTGAGATAGTTTATATTTAAAAACATTGTTAGTTTTTATATGTTTAATAAAACTTAATTGATTAATGTATTATTTGTGATTTGTGAATGGAAATAAATTACAGTAGAAAAAATATTTCAGAACTTATGAGTACAAATTCTCAATTTAAATGTCACAATATAAATTGTGAACTTTTTTAAACTCAAATCATGAAAGCAATTTGGAATGGCGCTATTTTAGCCGAAAGCAATAATACCGTAGTTGTCGAAGGAAATCATTATTTCCCTGCTGACTCTATCAAGAAAGAATATTTTCAAGACAGCAGCACTCATACCACTTGTCCCTGGAAAGGAGTTGCTAGTTACTACAGTGTTGAAGTTGACGGACAAGTTAATAAAGATGCTGCTTGGTATTATCCTAGCACTAAGGAAAAAGCTAAAAATATCGAAGGTTATGTTGCTTTCTGGAAAGGTGTAAAAGTCGAGGCTTAGTAAACAAAAAGATTCCCGACTTCTTAAAGAAGTCGGGAATCTAAGTTCCAAAAACAGTATTTCTAATCTTTAGCAATCACAATATCATTAGATTTAATCACAGCATAGGCTTCTGTCCCTTCAGATAATTCTAATTCTTCAGCGGAAACTCTAGTAATCATGGAAGTTAACTCAACTTTGTGAACAATTTCTAGAGTTACTTCAGTATTTACACTTCCAGTTGTGACTCGTTTCACTACTCCTTTCAAAACATTACGCGAACTCACTTTTAATGCTTTTTTGGGACTAACAATTTCAAATTCAGGATGCTTAGTTTCTGCTTTTTCCTGTGAAGTTGATAATGATATGGACGGTGATGAATATTTATTAAGTCCCCGCACTAATTCCCGCAAAATCTCAGTTTTAGTCCGCTGGGAGTTTTGACAAAATTCCTCTAATATCTTGCGTTCTTCTTCGGATGTTTGAAATGTCACCCAACCCTGGTCTTTTCTTGGCATAAAATTACTAATTTATTGAGTAAATATAATCCTAATACAATACTAGCAATAATCAATACAATCAAGGGCGCAGACCCTGCGCCCCTACAGGTTTCTCTATATTGCTAATTCATTTTAAGCAATGCTAGAAATACCGAAATCTGGTGGTATATCTTGCAGTCTTCCCGGACCAATAGCTTGTAATCCTTCTTTGAGGATAATATCACCAGTATACAAGGCTTTACCAACTATCACACCTATTACCCCTTGGGGTTCTAAAGCTAATAAACTTAACAAATCGGTGACAGAACTTACACCACCTGAAGCAATTACGGGTATGGAAATTGCCGCTGCGAGTTCTCGTAATGCGTCTAAATTGGGTCCTTGTAATGTGCCGTCACGGTTGATATCGGTGTAAATTATGGCTGCTGCACCTAGTTCTTGCATTTGTACTGCTAGTTGAGTGGCTAATACTGTTGATGTTTCTAACCAACCACGAGTTGCAACTAAGCCGTTACGGGCATCTATGCCAATAATAATCTTTTCGGGAAATTCTTGACAGAGTTCTTGGACTAGCTGGGGTTGTTCAACGGCGACAGTTCCCAGAATTGCCCAATTTACTCCCAGATTAAATAATTGTACAACACTGGAGCGATCGCGCAATCCGCCCCCAACTTCAATGGGTATATCAAGATTATTTCTAATGGCTTCAATAGCTGCTAAGTTGACGATTTTCCCAGCTTTTGCGCCGTCTAAATCAACTAAATGTAGTCTTGTCGCGCCTTGGTCTGCCCACATTTTCGCTACTTCCAGGGGGTTTTCGCTGAATACTTGCGATCGCTCGTAGTCTCCTTTATATAGTCGCACACAGCGACCTTCTAGTAAATCAATTGCGGGGATTACTTCCATAATTGGTAATTGGTAATTGGTAATTGGTAATTGGTATTTGGTAATTGGTAATT
>NZ_JAQMTJ010000213.1:0-19775 GCF_028330815.1 Dolichospermum lemmermannii CS-548 | reverse complement strand
ATGTATCAATAAACCCCTCTCCAAACCTCTCCCCGACGCGGGGAGAGGCTTTGAAACCCCCATTCCCTTGTAGGGAAGGGGGGAAGGGGGGTTAGGTTTCGGAGATTGTTGGTTTCATCTAATACTTTTCAAACAACCTCTTAGGGTTTAATCATTAGCGTGGAGTTAACCATATAAACCTAAAACCTTGATAAATCAATGGTTTGATATCTGTTAAAACTGGTACGATAACACTAAAATCACTCAAAAACAGCCCTGTAAAAAAGCATCTGTAACTTATGATGATCATTGATCGAAAATATGGAATTATCCATCTATCTACACGGATAATTCCATTAATCTGTGAGCCTAAAACCCTTGTTATACCTACAAGAAATTCTCAGGAATTTGCTTGCTATTTCTTACTTGCCTAAACCATCATATCTGTTTGGGTCTTTTTTCTCTTTTTTGTCCTTGGCATCTTTCTTAGGCTTTTTAGTTTCTTTATTACCTTTTTTTTCCTTAGACATCAGTATCACCCAACTAAGTTTACCCGTTAAAGCTTCCACATTCTGCTATTGGTAAATCAGGGCGTAGCTTACCTGATACCCTTTGAAAACAGCAAGGAAAGCATTAAACATTTACACTACTAACCACCATGGTACATTGTTATTTGATTTTGTTATTAATTTAATTAACTATGATACAAAACTTTAGATACCCGGTTACTAGATTTAATTGAGATGCTCACTTCTAGATTCTGTTTTATTCTCTTCATTCATTATATCGGTATAATTGAATTTTATAACTTATCAGGTAATAATTAAATGACTTCATCGGTAGATATTCTCATTCTTTCCAATGGACCAGGAGAAGTTACAACTTGGGTACGTCCTGTTGTCAAAGCATTGAGAGAACAATTAGGACATGATATTTCTCAAGTAAGAATTTCTGTAATATTATCACCTTGTCCCCATGCTAGTGGAAAAGAAGCTGCTATAGCGTTGGGCTACCCAGAGGTTGATAGAGTTCAAGCAGCAGCAGATTTTTGGCAATTTTTACTATGGGGAAAAACCGCAGAAAATTGGGATTGGAGAAATCAAGGTGCAGTGGTATTTTTAGGTGGTGATCAACTTTTTCCCGTTCTTATTGGTAAGAAGTTAGGATATAAAACAGTAGTTTACGCCGAATGGTCAGCGCGTTGGCACAATTTTATAGATAAATTTGCAATTATGAAAGCTCAAGTTGCGAAAAATGTTTCTCCTAAATATATAGATAAATTCACTGTTGTTGGTGATTTAATGTTAGAAGCAGCAGAGAATGAAATAACATCTAAAATTGAAAATCCCAAATCCCAAATTAACATTATTGGCATTTTACCAGGTTCAAAAGCAGCAAAATTAACCCAAGGTGTACCTTTAACTTTAGCTATTGCTGAATATATTCACAGTAAATTACCCCAGACGAAGTTTTTTATTCCTGTTGCACCAACTTTAGATCTATCAACTTTAGCTGATTTTGCTAAACCTGAAAATAACCCATTGGCTAAAGCTTTTAACTTTCAAGGTGCTGATTTAATAGGTGATAATTTGGTGACTTCCACAGGTTTAATAGTAGCATTAAAATCAGAAAATCCCGCTTATCATTTATTATCTCAATGTTCTATTTGTTTGACTACAGTTGGTGCAAATACCGCAGAATTAGGTGCATTAGCTGTCCCGATGATTGTCCTATTACCAACTCAACAATTAGATGCTATGCGTTCTTGGGATGGTTTACCAGGAATATTAGCAAATTTACCGGGAGTAGGTTCTAGTTTTGCTAAATTAATTAATTGGTGGATGATAAAAAATAAGGGTTTGTTAGCTTGGCCGAATATTTGGGCGCAAGCAGAAATTGTTCCAGAATTGGTAGGTAAATTGCAACCCGAAACTGTGGGGAAAATGGTTTTAGATTTGTTAGAAAATCCCGAAAAATTAGCAGCTATTCGGGATAAGTTACGCAGTGTTAGGGGTGAAGGTGGGGCTGCGGAAAAGTTGGCAATTTTGGTAAAAGAAGAGTTATTATAGATTTATATAAAACTAACATTTTTTCAAATATGAAAGCACCTGATACCATTATTAAACTTGTTGAACATTTTCACTCTTCGATAGAATTGTATCGTGCAGGGGGAATTAATGAAACACAAACTAGAATTGAATTTATCAATCCTTTCTTTGCTGCTTTAGGGTGGGATATTAATAATGAACGACAAATTTCTGATATTTATAAAGACGTTGTTCATGAAGATTCTTTAAAAATTAGCGACGCAAACAAAGCCAAAGCACCTGATTATAGTTTTTGGGTTGGTGGAGTCAGAAAGTTTTTTGTAGAAGCGAAAAAACCCGCTGTTAATGTTGGTAATAATATGAGTGCAGCCTTTCAAGTCAGACGTTATGGCTGGTCTGCAAAATTACCTTTAAGCATTTTAACAGACTTTGAAGAATTTGCAGTTTATGATTGTCGAATTATGCCAAATAAAAATGATTCTCCATTGATAGCGAGAATCAAACATTTTCATTATACAAAATATGTGGAAAAATGGCAAGAGATTTATGATCTTTTTTCTAAGGAAGCTGTCTTAAATGGTTCTTTAGAAAGATTTGCGGAAACTAAAGTTAAAGCTGGGATTACTGTTGATCAAAAATTTCTCCAAGAAATTGAAATTTGGCGAGAAAATTTAGCTGCTAATATTGTTTGGAGAAATCCCCAAATTCAACAAAGAGAGTTAAATTTTGCAGTCCAAATGACGATTAATAGAATTGTCTTTTTACGCATTTGTGAAGATAGGGGAATTGAACCTTATCAACAGTTATATAATTTATTAAAGTTTGAAAATTTTTATCAAGAATTAGGGCGGTTATTTATCAATGCAGATTATCGCTATAATTCGGGTTTATTCCATTTTCAAGGTGAAAAAAGACGAGAAAATCCTGATGATTTTACTTTGAATTTAACTATAGATGATGCTATTTTAACATTAATTATTAGAAAACTCTATCCTCCAGAAAGTCCTTATGAGTTTTCTGTGATTCCTGTGGAAATTTTAGGACAAGTGTATGAACAATTTTTAGGTAAAGTCATTCAAATATCTGCAAGTCGTCAAGCAGTTATTGAAGATAAACCGGAAGTAAGAAAAGCTGGAGGTGTTTATTATACTCCTAGTTATATTGTTGATTATATTATTAAACAAACTATTGGTAAGGTTTTAGAAAATAAGAAACCAGATAAAATCCAAGATATAACAATTCTTGATCCTGCTTGTGGTTCGGGTTCTTTTTTAATTGTGGCCTATCAATTTCTCCTAGATTGGTATTTAGAACAATATCTGCAAAATCCCAAGAAATACAAAAATAAATTCTATCAAATTTCAGATCATCAATGGCGTTTAACCGCAAGTGAGAGAAAGCAAATTTTATTAACTCATATTTATGGTGTTGATATTGATCAACAAGCGGTAGAAACAACTAAACTATCTTTATTATTAAAGGTATTAGAAGGAGAATCAGGAGAAACAATTAGCAGACAATTACAGCTATTTAAGGAAAGGGCTTTACCTGATTTAGATTATAATATTCAGTGTGGTAATACCTTGATAGACGCAGAATTTTATCAACATACTCAATTAAATTTTTTAGACGAAAATACGGCTTATAGAGTTAATATTTTTGACTGGAAATCGGCTTTTTCTGTTATTATGAAACGAGGTGGTTTTGATGTAGTTATTGGTAATCCTCCCTATATTAGAATCCAAGCTTTAAAAGAATGGGCTGCTTTAGAAGTTGAATTTTATAAACAACAGTATGTTTCTGCTAGTAAGGGAAACTATGATATTTATGTTGTCTTTGTGGAAAAGGGATTAGAGCTATTAAGAAAAGATGGCTATTTAGGTTTTATTTTACCCCATAAGTTTTTTAATGCTCAATATGGGGAATCTATCAGAAAATTAATTGCTGAAGGTAAATATCTTCATAAAATAGTGCATTTTGGAGATCAACAAGTGTTTCCAAAAGTTTCAACTTATACTTGTTTGCTTTTCTTGAGAAAATCACAACAATCTGATTTAGAAATGGAAAAAGTTACTGATTTAATAGATTGGAAAAATAATCATAATAGTCAAACAGGAATTATTAATCATTCGTTAGTTTCTGGGTTAGCATGGAATTTTATTTTGGGAGAAGATGCTAATTTATTTGCAAAATTACAACAAGTTAAATCTAGACTAGAAGATGTAACAGAAAGGATTTTTCAAGGAATTAAAACCAGTGCTGATAAAATATATATCGTCGAAGAATTATCACGGGAAGATAATTTAATCCAGGTTTTTTCAAAAGAAAAACAAATAGCATACTGGTTAGAATCTAATTTACTACATCCTTTGATTAAAGGTGGTGATAGTAAAAGATATTATTTGTCTAAAACTAATAAGTTGATTATTTTTCCCTATATGCTTAAAAATAATGGTTCAATGGAATTAATTTCTATGAATACCTTTGAAAAAGAATATCCTTTAACCCGGAATTATTTACTAGATAATAAAGATTATTTAGAAAGTAGAGAAAATAGTAAAATGTTAGGAGAAAATTGGTATGGATATAGTAGATTTCAAGCTTTAAATGTCATGGCTTTACCAAAAATATTTACTCCTGATATTGCGACTGGTTCATCATTTACATGGGATAAAACAGGGGAGATATTTTTTACGGGTGGTGTCGCTGGAGGATATGGAATTTTAGTTAAATCTATTTATTCATGGGAATACATTTTAGGATTGTTAAATAGTCAAGTCCTAGAATTTTATCTCAAAAAATCATCTACATCAATGAGAGGTGGTTACTATAGTTTTGAATCTCGGTTTATTCGCAATCTTCCTATTAAAATTATTGATAATTCTCAAATTTCAGAAAAGCAAAAACATGATTTAATTGTTAATTTAGTACAACAAATACTTGATCTTCATCAACAACTCAATCAAGCAAACACACCCCCAGCCAAGAGAATGATTCAGCAACAAATTCAAGCCACTGATAGACAAATCAATCAATTAGTTTATGAACTCTATGAATTAACTGATGCAGAAATAACTATGATTGAAAGTATTCAAAGTACATAAACTTAAATTTACTCTTCCCCTTGTCTGCGTCCTAGTTCATAAACACCAGCACCCATACAAGCAAGTATCCCAATGCTAATTCCCCAACTATTACCTAAACTGATATCTAAAATCCAGTTAGATAAACCACCAAATATTAAAAACGGGAAAATGCTAAACAGTGAAGCATAGAAGGAATTTTGCGCTTCTCTGGCTTTGCGTGTCTTTTCAAATTCTGACTGACTGGTATAAAGGGACTGTTCAGCAAAATTGAACCAGCGATTGAGTTGTGTCGTTACCCATTCTCTAACTTGGGAAAAACTCAAATATAATGCTAAAGCCCATAAACAAGCTCCAGCGATGGCAACTGTATCTAATTCAACGCGAAAAGGCAATATGTCAAACATGGCATGGGTTAACTGATACTTTTAACCGGGACATTCCCCGACATATGAGATGTCGTGAATATCTAGTACAACATCACCAACTGAGTTAGTGAAGGTGGTATCCCACATTGCCTTAGAATTATGTTCTCAGGCTCTTGATTGTCTGTCAACGAGTTCAATACGCAAATTTTCTCTAGAACTACCAAGTTTTCAAAAAGAAAGGTTTATTTTCTTTGTAGCCATTCAAGTCTATTCGGAACTATTACAGTTACTCAAAATATTTATTGACTTTAAATTAACTACAAAACTCTCGTATATATTTAATATAATGAACCTATTGTGAAGAAATGTCAATAGATGTCTGAAGATTTAATGTCCTATTCTTTGCTGGTAACGGTACACCTAATAAACTCAAATTCAGAACATGACCACCCGTAACCAAATAAACAGGTTCACAAATAGTCCCTAACTGTCGAACTAATGCACCCAAGCGATCGCGGAATTTGCGCCCCATAGGATAAGCTGGAACTACACCCCAACCAGTTTCTTCCGCCACAAATATCACCTCAGCCGCAACTAACGGCAGAATTTCCAGGAACTCCCTCACAGTATTTTCCCAAACTAAATCTTCATCTTCGAGAAAATTAGCCACCCAAGTTCCCAAAGAATCAACCAACAGGCAAGTATTAGGCTGAGATTGAGCCAACGCAGCAGTCAGTTCCCCAGGTACAGACAGAGTTATCCAATCTTGAGGACGACGTTGTTGATGTTTTTGAATCCGTGCAAGCCATTCCTGATCATCTGGATTTTGTGTAGCCGTGGCGATGTACACTACAGTTTTGCCGGAATTTATCGCCAAATCTTCCGCCCATTCACTTTTACCAGAACGGGCTGCACCAGTCACCAAAATCACTTTACTCATCATTTGATCATATAATATTTAAACAGAAAGAATACACGAGTTAAATCAAGTATCCCCACAATCGCCACCTTTTTGTACTCCTGAATTCTTTCTTGATCAAGACCATAAATTTGAGGATATTCTTATGAAACCAGGGTTAAAACGGATCGAGGCAACATTACATGATTTAGGAACTCGCAATGATGAAGTCACCACAGAAATAGGTGATGAAACCAAACGTTCCTTTTCCTTTCGCATTAGTATCCGTCCCCAGGAATCTAGAGAAAATTCCCCAACTACCGCCCAAACCAATAATAACTTAGAAGCAGATCCAGTTAATCATAAAATTCCAGAGGCAAATTTATTTCCTCACCATGATTCTGTCCCAGCTTTTCCAGCCCAAGACAATGGAGAAAAAACGCCAACTCTGCCTAAATTTAAAACTCCATCATTCAGCAATCATCGTCACGGCGCTAACCCAGCCCTGGCGATGAATATGCTCCAAGAAATCCAAGAAAAAGTTGCTAGTTGGCAAATAGAATTACAAAGAATAGTCCAAAATATTCAAGATATTTACTTAGAAGGTCCAATTATTAATGGCTGGTTGGAATCCAATGCCCAAGAGCCAGAAACAGTAGGAACAGCAGCATTACGCCATGCAGAAGTAGAGCGTCTCATGGACTATGTAGAAGAAATTTGTGCTAATGGTGAAAAAGAATCTCATAAACCACTACATACTGACTACCGACTATGTGGAGTAGATAAAGCCGGTCAGGTCTGGTCTCGTCCCTGTCCAGTCGAACAAGTTCCTAGTGTCAGTGTAGCGATCGCTCGTCACCAAAGATTAAGGCAACTCTTAGGACGCAAACAAGACCTAGAAAATCGCTTGAGTCAATTAGCGGAAACCTTGGTGATGTTACATAGTCATATTCAACAAAATTAAAACAATTACTTGCAGATTGAAATATTTTCTCACTGAATCCAAAATACAGTAGACATCTCCGAAAAAAATCGTAGAGACGTTCCATGGAACGTCTCTACAAGGGCAGAAACGATAAAGGCCGAGGTGGTGCTGCAAGAAAATGGCAACTAAAAAAACAAAGACAGATGCTCAGACAGAAACTCAAAGAAAATCAAAAGCCAAATGATCATCACAACGATAAACAGGGGGAAAGTTCAACTTCCCCCTATTTTTTGGCCTTTTTTTCCCAACAGATTTATTGCCCATTGCAATCAATAAATTTCACATCTTACTATTATTAGTATCTTTAGGCAATCAATTAAAGAAACTGGATTTGCGATTAAATTTCTGAACTTAATTGCATGGTGATAAAATCAGGATTAGTCAGATCATCAGGGAGAAAAGAAGACTCTGTGGGAAAAGAATCAATAGGTAATTTAGTTTCCGTACTAGCAGCGCGAACAGCTTTTAAATAACAATCAGAAAATATTTCTAAATAATAAGGTTTGAGACTAGGACTATCCTCCAATAAAGATTCAATTTGATAAAATTGTTCCCAAATTGTCCTCACCCAACTAGAAGAACGTTTTTCAGATTGATATTGGTACTTGAGTAAGTGCATGAGTAAAACTATGAGTCGGTTTTTAAGTTCACGTCTTTTCTCTTTCCCCATGTCCTCTATTTCTGCAATCAAATGCTCAAAATCAACGTGATCTAATTGATGATTACGCAATAACTTAGCTGTCGTTTCTAGCCACGAACAATAATCCTGCTCATAAAGATAACTACTCAAGGATGTAGATTGTAAATTGGTAGTCATAACAGATAGCCTTATTTATGCCATTACTTAAGTCTATCACATTAATTAATAAAACCAGGAAACATTAACGTTACCTGGTTTATTGTTGTAGGGACATAGCAATGCTATGCCCTAATTCTCATACTGCCAAATTAAACTTTAGCAGCCGCTCTCATTGCTAATTCGCCTTTAGCATACTTAGCAGCATAATCTTCTAAAGAAACTTGCTTAATCTTGCTTGCGTTACCAGCAGTACCAAATTGTACATAACGGTCAGCACAAACCTTTTGCATATATTTAATAGAAGGCTTGAGGAAGTGACGAGGATCAAATTCCTTGGGATTGGAAGCCAAAGCTTCACGCACAGCCGCAGTAATAGCCAAACGGTTATCGGTGTCAATATTTACCTTACGCACACCACTCTTAATACCTTTTTGGATTTCTTCCACAGGTACACCGTAGGTTTCAGGAATAGCGCCACCATATTGGTTAATGAGTGCCAATAAATCTTCAGGTACAGAAGAAGAACCGTGCATAACCAAGTGGGTGTTAGGTAAACGGCGGTGAATTTCTTCAATGCGGCTAATAGCCAAAATTTCACCTGTAGGCTTACGGGTAAATTTGTAAGCACCGTGACTTGTGCCGATAGCCACAGCTAAAGCATCAACTTGAGTTGCTTCTACGAAGTCAACAGCTTCATCAGGGTCAGTTAATAGTTGAGAATGGTCAAGAGTACCTTCAAAACCGTGACCATCTTCAGCTTCACCGGCACCGGTTTCTAGAGAACCCAAACAACCCAATTCACCCTCAACACTGACACCCAAAGAGTGAGCAACGTTGACAACTTCGCTGGTAACTCTCACGTTATATTCAAAGCTGGCAGGGGTTTTAGCGTCAGCTTCCAAAGAACCATCCATCATCACGCTGGTGAAGTTGTTCTTGATAGCTGAATAGCAGGTAGAAGGAGCATTACCATGATCTTGGTGCATGACAATGGGAATCTCAGGATAGGTTTCTACCGCAGCCAAAATCAGGTGACGGAGGAAGTTTTCTCCGGCATAGTTACGAGCGCCGCGAGAAGCTTGTAAGATTACGGGGCTATCTGTTTCCACCGCAGCCTTCATGATTGCTTGAATCTGCTCTAAGTTGTTGACGTTAAAAGCGGGGATACCATAACCGTGTTCAGCAGCGTGATCCAAAAGCAACCGCATTGGTACGAGAGCCATATATATTCCTCCTAATTTGGGTATTTAGCTAGTCAGTTTAATAAAAGCGTAATCTTTATTTTAATGTAATTTTTACGCTAATCTTAATGTTTTTTTCAACTTACAGAAAATTATATCTAGTAGTGGGTGCTTTTGTTGAGAAAATTTATAGGCTGATATTCTTAGGCTATGTAATGTTTTTGTAAAGCTAGAAACTAAGTGCTAGACTGTGCATTTACCGGGCGATCGCAATTTGCAGTTCAAACGTATACAACAAACCAGTCATTTAAAGTTTCTTGTCAATGCGTAACTCCTAGTCTTAATTAATCAGTAATAAATCGTTAATTGGCTTTATATTCAATAAAGCCACTATATCCAGTTTTACCCATAGTGGATATATAGACAATTCTTATATTTTATTGGCTAAATGGTAATAAAATGCTATGTAGCCACTAATGCTATTTTGGAAATTAGTGGCTATAGTGGCTATATAGGAAAATACTTAGAGACTTCCAAATAAAAAAATACTCAACAACCTAATGCAAAAATCTCTCAAACCCTTATTCCTCTGTGTCCTCTGCGCCTCTGTGGTTCGTTAATCAGGATAATTTATTTCTTGGAAGTCCCTTATGGATAAAAACAAGGAGAAAGTCAATAAAACAGATATGGTACAAGTCCGCGTTAGCTTACCAGAAGATTACCGTAGGCTGTTTAAGGCATATTGCACCGAACAAAATACGGATATGAGTAAGCGTATAACTGAGTTAGTTGAAACTGAATTAAAAAGAGCAGGGAAAATTTAGCGATCGCCAACCTTAAATGACTAGACCAGGATATACAGAAGCTTTTCTCAGAGCGAGAAAGGCGTTAAGACGGGGTAAATGTCCTAGTGAGCAAGACATTGAGCATATTTACCAGCAAGGTTGGGAAACTCACTTGGGGGAAACTGAGAAGGGGTTACTAGAAAAATGTCGAAAGGAGTATTACAGCGATGACAGTAGCAACCAGCATTGAAACTGTACAACAATGGCTAAACCAGACTGATGGATTGAGACTTGTACAGGCAACGAGTAATGAAGGTAAACTTATTACCTCAAATGAAATCTTGGCACTAGCAGAACGCTGTGAATGGGTAGAAACTGACGATATTTCTGATACACCCTATGCCAAAGACGGCTATTTATACCCTATTAGTTTAGAACTTGGTTGGGGTAATCCAGATGATGCCTACACAACTTCCAATAACGCCAAAGTCTTATTTTTCAACGCTTATTATCAAAAAGCTAGTTAGATTCTAGTTATGGGGATCACCTATTGATTGATCCGCAGTATTAGGAGCAACCACAGGGGGTTTGCCCCTACTGGCGATCGCATCTATGATTCAATAATTACCCATAAAGCTGTTGTAATAAGTGAAGCTGGTTAATAGCTGCAAGATTATTAATGGGTGAAGTATCGCTGATAACAATCACAGTCTACCCATCTCCCGCAAATTCTTGATATCTTGTTCAAAATCCTCTACTCCGTAATGAATAGGGATTTGATAACTTGCGAGTAAATGTTGAAATGCTATAGAATTCATACCAGCAAAGCGACTAGCTTGAGCAAGAGTTAACTTTTCCTTTTGAAACAGCATAATCGCAATTTCTCGTTTCATTTCCTCTTCATTCATGCGAGTTGTGGTTAGTATTTCATTAGGAATAACTACACTCATATTTATCATCCTCTGAACCATTATTATTATAATTCATTGCAATCATTATAGCGGTATGCACTCGCACAAGATACATTCATAAGCCCCATCGTTGCTTGCGGGGTGGGTTTCTTGTATTTCACTCAACCAATAACCGCTATAGTATAGGCAGTTGCATTTTATGTAATATTGCATTTTGCAATAAATTAACTTTAAGCGATCGCATCTATGATTCAATACTTATATTAATTTGTCATTAATGATGCTATGTTAAATTTTTTAAATGATTTGCGCTTTACTAGCATAATTTACCCGTAACGACAAGAAACAATAAGAAATATGTAAAAGCGTAGCTTCCGTATTTTCACTGTTTGTATAATCCTTGGTGTCAAGGGAAAATCTACGGTAGTGGATTTATTACGGTGGGGAGTAACAGGCGATGGATTCTCAAACGCTGAAGCCGAATGTCCAAGACTTGCAAAATAAAGATATGATCTCAATTTTTAAATTTGAGCGACCCCCTTTTCGGAATGCCTAAAACTTACAATCCTTACCTTTCATGAACTTTACGCTTTATATCAGGATGAAAATTGTCTTCTCAAAAGAGCCGCGCCCTATTAATTTGGTGTTATCATTACGGCAGAATTGAACATGAGTTACTGGGGTTGACACTCAAGAATGCGAGCTAAAATACGGGATA
This sequence comes from Dolichospermum lemmermannii CS-548, assembly GCF_028330815.1. Lineage (NCBI taxonomy): Bacteria > Bacillati > Cyanobacteriota > Cyanophyceae > Nostocales > Aphanizomenonaceae > Dolichospermum > Dolichospermum lemmermannii. Next base: position 8,020 of record NZ_JAQMTJ010000213.1, on the reverse strand, counting down.
CAGAAATCTATTTTGATGTTGACGGCTGTAGTTTGGTAGTTGAAGAACAAGGAATACGTCAGAAACCTGTTGCTTTCATAATTCACGGCGGACCTGGAGTTGACCACACGAGTTATAAACCGTGCTTTTCTCCCCTCGTCCATCACCTTCAGCTAGTCTATTTTGACCATCGGGGACAGGGAAGGTCAGCCCGTGGACCGAAAGAAACCTATACCCTAGATAATAATGTTGACGATATGGAAGCCTTACGCCAATATCTAGGACTGGAGAAAATCGTTTTAATCGGTTCTTCCTATGGAGGTATGGTTGCTCTTTCTTATGCTGTGAAGTATCCCCAAAATGTTTCACACCTGATTGTCATTGCCACAGCAGCTAATTCCCGGTTTCTAGAACGCGCTCAGGAAATTCTGGCAGAACGGGGAAACGAAGAACAAAAAGCAATTGCTCTTCAACTTTGGTCAGGTAATTTTGAAAATGAAGAACAGCTACGCCAATTTTTTCGGGTGATGGGTTCAATGTACTCCCAAAACAATGACCGGAAATTAAATTCCCCAGACTCAGACGAAACAATTCTCTCTGTTGATGCCATTAATGTTGCCTTTAGTGGCTTCTTAAATGACTATAATATCCTCAACGAATTACATAAGATTACCTCACCAACTCTTGTAATTGCAGGGGGGCATGACTGGATATGCGCCCCAGAGTTTTCTGAAGAAATTGCTCAAGCTATTCCTAATGCCTACTTGAAAATATTTGAGAACAGCGGACATTTAATTCGTGTTGATGAACCGCAATCACTGTTGAATGAAATTGCTAGGTTTTTAAATCTTGGTAGTTTGGTGTTCTAGGTCATCTAGCATTTATTAAGAAAATTATCTGTTGAAAACAAACCCATAGCTCAAATTCATGATCATCCAGTTCTAATTTTGACAGAGATTGCGACAAATAACGTCTTGCTAAGTAGAACGACGTAAAAAAACCAAAGTATGTAACGACAAACTCACTAAGAAAAACATAGGGTGAGCATTGCCCACCCTACAGGATTATTCCATCACCTGTGCAGATTTTTGTTTATCCAACTTGAGCATCAACACACCCAAAGGAGGTAAACACAAATCTAAAGAATAAGGACGATTATGCAAAGACCAATCATCAGTCCACTTACCACCTAAATTGCCCATATTGCTACCGCCATATTGACGAGCATCACTATTAAACAACTCAGTATAAAAACCCTTTTCTGGCACACCAATCCGATAATGAGAATGAGGTTGAGGTGTAAAATTACAAACCACAATCATAAAATCGTCAGAATTCTTGTCACGACGGACAAAGGAAACTACACTATGACGGTTATCAGTACAATCAATCCACTCAAAGCCGGCTTGGTCAAAATCTTGAGTGTATAAAGCAGGTTCGGAACGGTAAAAATGATTAAGAGACTGGAAAAAATCCTTTAACTGTCGGTGTGGTTCAAACTGTAATAGATGCCATTCCAAATCAGCCCAAGCATTCCACTCACTCCACTGTCCAAATTCCATGCTCATAAACATGGTTTTCTTACCGGGGTGAGCGAACATATAAGCAAATAAACAACGGATATTAGCTAACTTCTGCCATTCATCACCCGGCATTTTGCCGATCATATTACTCTTACCATGCACAATTTCATCATGGGAGAGAGCTAACATGAAGTTCTCGCTGTGGTTATACCACATACTAAAAGTAATATTGTTTTGATGGAACTGACGAAACCACGGGTCCATGCTGAAGTAATCCAGCATATCGTGCATCCAGCCCATATTCCATTTTAAGTTAAAGCCCAATCCGCCCGTATAGGTAGGCCAAGATACCATTGGCCAAGATGTAGACTCCTCCGCAATGGAAAGCACACCAGGGTAATAACTAAATAACAAACTATTAACTTGACGTAAAAAATCTGCCGCTTCTAAATTTTCTCGACCACCATATTCGTTAGTCAACCATTCTCCTGGTTTTCGGCAGTAGTCAAGGTAAAGCATGGAAGCAACCGCATCAACCCGAATTCCGTCAATGTGGTATTTATCAAACCAGAACAGGGCATTAGCCACTAGGAAATTACGGACTTCATGGCGATTGTAGTTAAATACTAAAGTCCCCCATTCTTTATGTTCACCTTTGCGAGCATCAGAGTGTTCATACAAGTGACTACCATCAAAGAATGCTAAACCATGTCCATCTTTGGGGAAGTGACCAGGAACCCAATCTACAATGACACCAATACCATTGTTATGGCATTCGTCCACAAAGTACATGAAGTCTTCAGGTGTACCAAAACGGGAAGTAGGCGCAAAATAACCGGTTACTTGATAACCCCAAGAACCATCAAAGGGATGTTCGGCAATTGGTAACAGTTCTAAATGGGTATATCCTAATTTCTTAACGTAGGGAATGAGTTTATCTGCTAGTTCCCGATAAGTCAGAAACCGAGCGCCGGGTTTTAGTTCAGAAACGACAACTACAGCTTCAGTTTCCCCATTGGGTAATTTGGCAGGTTCAGCACTAGCAGCGTGTAACCAAGAACCTAAATGGACTTCGTAAACGGAAATGGGTTGACTCAAGGGGTCACTGTGTCGCCGCTTTTCCAGCCAGTCTTCGTCTTTCCAGGTGTAGGAAGTTAAGTCAGTAACAATAGATGCGGTTTTTGGCCGGGGTTCTTGCTGGAAACCGTAAGGATCAGATTTTTCGTAAATATGCCCTTCAAAATTTTTGATTTCGTATTTGTAATGTTCTCCTACACCTATTTCGGGAATAAATAATTCCCAAATGCCTGTGTGTCCTTTCCGCATCTGGTGTTTGCGTCCATCCCACAGGTTAAAATCTCCCAATAAGGAAACGTTGCGGGCATTGGGAGCCCAAACGGCAAAATAAACGCCTTTGACACCATCTACTTCTGTGGTGTGCGCTCCCAATTTTTCGTAAATGCGGTGATGGTTGCCTTCACTAAATAAATGTAGATCGAATTCTGTTAATTTGGCAGAACGGAAAGCGTAGGGATCATTAACTACCCGCTCATGTTCCCCTTCTTTAATGCGTAACTGATAATTTTTTAGTTCTGGGGTTTCAATGGTGCATTCAAAAAAGTGTGGATTATGCACTGTATCCATTGGGTATTCTTTCCGTTCCTCTGGAACTACTACCCACGCAGCGCTGGCATTTGGGAGATAGGCTCGCACAGCCCAGACAGTTTTACCATTTTGCTCGATGAGATGAGAACCCAGAATTTCAAAGGGATCGTGATGTTGATTGCCAACAATGCGATTAACCTGTTCAGGGGCGACTGTGGTTGTGGACATGAAGCTACCTATGTGATATATGGTGATTAACTAAATCTAGTTTTTAACTATTCATATTCTTGCATCTTTGTCGCCACTGTCAGTTGTCAGTTGTCAGTTGTTAGTTGTCAGTTGTCATTGGTCATTGGTTATTGGTCATTGGTCATTGGTCATTGGGAAAATTCTTTCTCCCCCTGTTCCCTGTTCCCTGTTCCCTGTTCCCTGATTAAATACTTAAAAATGGGAAAAGTTGTAATAATGTTTTGCGTAGTTGCAGCAAAAATACTTTATCGCGGATACCGGAGGCTAAACGTGGTGGTGGACTTATTTGGATTTGTGCTTGCAATTCGGCATATTCTGCGGGCGTGAGGATTCTGCCATCAATGGGCGATCGCACTGTTAGAATAATCTCTGTCCGCAATATCTCTTCTGGTATATCTTCTTGTGGTGGTAATGCCATCACTGCTTTACCACTATGACCCACTAATACCATCAAAATGCTAGTAGTAACGCCCAAAATAAGCAGCAGTATCCGTTTCATCCTAACTCCTAACTCCTAACTCCTAACTCCTGACTCCTGACTCCTGACTCCTGACTCCTGCTATAATTTCTCAAGTCCAGGTGGTAATGGTTCAGCACATAGCTGGTGGATATTGATAATTCGTTCAAAAACCTGTGGATACTCCTGACGATAATCGGGAATCAATGCTAAAGGACTCAATAAAGCCGCCGCCGCAATATCAGCTATACTCAAGCGGCTACCCACTAAATAATCACTTTTTTGCCAATATGCAGATAATACTAACAAAGCATTGGCGAGTCTTTTTCGCGCTAATTCAACGGTAGTATCATTAATACCATATTGTTGTCTAACTATTTTAATCACCATTTGGCTAAATAGCGAGGGGTCAATTGACTTACCTTCACTAGCGCGAAATTGATAATATACAAACCTAGTAGCTGTTCCTATACTTTCATCTAACCAATCTTCCAACATCGCAGCTTGAGTTTGCTGTTCTGAATTGGGTAAAAATAGAGCAGGTTCAGGTTGATAGCCTTCTAAAAATTTGAAAATTTCTGTAGAGTCAGCAATAGTTTGGGGTTGTCCGACAATTTGGGGTAACAGTACCGGTAGTGTCGTTAACCCAGTTAAGGGCTTGACCTTTAAAATATGCAGCCCTGGAGTTAAATTTTCAACTTGATAACTAATTCTCTTATAACCCAATGCCAATCGGGCTTTGCGACAATAATGAGATGTACTAAATTGCAGTAACAACATACATTGATCTTACTTGGTTACTGACAAAACGAACACGAACATAAAAAAAATCAAACTGGGCGAGAACTGAATCTAGCCCAGAAGCAAAACCTGATGAATGTTCCTGTTTTTTACCCAACTTGATACCATTAGGCAGTTGAATCTTTAGTCTTTATCCACAAATTATCCTAACTTTCTCAGTAGAGTTTTGTGAAAAATAATTTTTAAAGATGCCAACTAATCACGAAGGGCGATGTATTACCCTATACTAAGGTTTTTTGGGAGTAGCCGCAGGAGAGGTTGTCGCCGCAGGAGAGGTTGTCGCCGCAGGAGAGGTTGTCGCCGCAGGAGAGGTTGTCGCCGCAGGAGAGGTTGTCTCCGCAGGGGTAGCAGTATCTGCTGGTTCGCCACCTGTTGTTGCTGCTGGAGAACTGGTAGTACCTGCTGGTTCACTACCACCTTCACAAGCTCCAAGCATGGTAGCCAGACTTAACATTAGAGCCAAACCAAAAATTCTTGTCTTCATAACTCCTCTTTCACCAATTGTGGCAATAAAATATGCAGCCTGTTGAATAAGATACCTTATTTATTGATTTTTTTTAAGGACTTTCTGATTACATATTTCAACTCATTCTTTTTTGTAACATTCTTGTAGATTATATGTAACACGGATAGATCATGATTAAGAGTTAGAATAGCTTCAAATTCTTGATCTGATTAATGCAACTTTAGGTAAAATTCAATCAAGTCAAAAATAAAGTATTTACCATCAGAAAAATTATGGTTTTTGAACGTAAATCAGCAGTTTCCCCAAAAAATGCCTGGTTATGGGGCAAGTTTCCTTTGTCATTGAATAGACGACGTTCTCGAAGTCCGAATAAAAAGACACAGAGTTTCTCCCGACTTCTGAGTGAACCGATAGCAGTTAAATCACCTATTTCCCGGAATGCTTGGATAAATTTAAACTTTTTAGGTTCTCGCAGAAATAAGACAGCAACCCGCATTTCCAGCTTAGAAACGAGTAAAAAACAACCTACCGGGACCGATAAACAATCAACTGCTACTCTAAATAAAATGAGTAATGCTGCGACTATGCCAACATGGTTGCTACGTATGTATACAGTTAATCGCTATTCATCCGTTTTCACATTTTTATTAGTGGTAGCGACATTAATAGTTTATGGTTGTACAGTATATTCTCAAGAGCTTTGGAGTGACTCGTACCGTAAACTACAAAGCTTACAACGTCATGAGCGACAGTTAAATACTGCCAATGCGACACTGACTAGCAAAATGGCACAGGAAGCCGAACAGCCTGGGACGGAAATGGTATCACCAACTTCTGAAGGGACAATTTTCTTACCACCAACATCTAATAATTATCCCAAATCGTCATTTTCAACTTCTCAACCAGAATTACAACCTGAACCTCCTTCTCCATTAGGATATTAATTGGTAATTGGTAATTGGTAATTGGTAATTGGTCAAATTCTTTCTATTTCCTATTCCCTAACTTATATGTTGCTCTAATGGTGAAGTCATCAATTAAAACAAAATTGAGAAATTTACGTAATTTAGAATTCAGACGACAACGAAAGTTCTCTAAACAATCTCAGATAGGAAATATTGATCCGAAAATACCGGAAAACCCACCCAATATTAAATTACGATTGTTGGCTGTGTGGGGTGTGTTAATGATTGCCATGCTAGGGTTGGCATTTAACTTATATCAGTTACAAATTGTTCAGGGAAAAAAGCTGACTCAAAAGGCACGAAACCAGCAAATGGTCAATTTACGCCCTTATATGCCCCGTCGTCCGGTAGTAGATCGGGGTAATAATATATTGGCTATTGACCGTCCTGTTTATAATGTCTATAGCCATCCCAAGTTATTTGATCTATCCCAGGAGGAAATTGCTGAGAAAATTGGTCCAGTTATTGGCAGAGAAAAGGCTGATTTAGTTAAAATATTCCAAAGTAAACGCAGTGGAATTTTACTAGCTTCTGGTGTTTCTGAAGATATTACTGATAAGTTGATATCACTCCGCTTGAATGGGTTCGAGTTTATTCAAAAATACTCTCGATTTTATCCCCAAGATGATTTGGTGGCAGATGTGGTGGGCTATGTTAATCTTGACCGTCGTGGTCAGGCTGGTGTGGAATATAGTCAGGAGAAGTTACTAGAACGTTCTGGACAAACAGTTCGGATGAGTAAGTCTGGTAATGGGTCATTGATGCCGGATTATGCGACTGAGGGATTTCTGCATTTTGATGATTTAAAACTGCAATTAACTATTGATAGCCGTGTGCAACGGGTAGCCCGTGGGGCATTAAAAGAACAAATGACTAAATTTAGTGCCAAACGGGGCGCAGTGGTTGTCATGGATGCGGTTGATGGTTCAATACTTGCTTTGGTTTCCCAACCTACCTATAACCCAAATCAATATGCTAAATCTGATATTTCTCTGTTTAGAAATTGGACTGTGGCTGATCTTTATGAACCGGGATCAACTTTTAAACCTGTAAATGTGGCGATCGCTCTAGAAAATGGTGCAATCAAACCAGACGATACTTTTGAAGATCCTGGTTCGATTAAAATCGGGATACATACGATCAAAAATGCCGAAAAAACTGGTTATCGCCGATTAACTATTCCTGAGATTTTACAAACTTCTAGTAACATTGGCATGGTGAGAATCATTCAACGATTAAAACCATCCATATACTACAACTGGCTAGAACGTTTAGGACTAGGACAAAAAGTTGAAACGGATTTACCCTTTGAAGTTATGGGTCAACTAAAAAGTCAAGAACAATTTATCTCTTCAGCCATTGAACCAGCCACAACATCTTTTGGACAAGGTTTTTCTCTAACTCCATTACAACTGGTACAACTACATGGTGCATTAGCTAATGGGGGCAAATTAGTGACACCTCATGTAGTCCGAGGATTAATTGATAGTCAAGGAGTAACGCACTATTCACTGACTCTCCCAGAACCACGGCAAATTTTTTCAGCTACAACTACTCAAAAGGTTGTGGAAATGATGGAAACAGTAGTGAATGTGGGTACTGGTAAAGCTGCAAAAATTTCCGGATATCGCATTGGTGGAAAAACGGGAACAGCCCAAAAAGCTAGTCCTAATGGTGGATATATTAAGGGTGCAAGAATTACCAGTTTTGTCGCTATTTTGCCCGTGGAATCTCCTCGTTATGTAGTGTTTGCAGTTGTGGATGAACCAAAGGGAGAAAATGCCTATGGTTCTACAGTAGCTGCACCAATTGTGAAAACTGTGATGGAATCACTAATTCCTATTGAACAAATTCCTCCTAGTCAGGAAAAGGAGGAAAATAAAAAGTAATTCGTCATTGGTGATTGGTGATTGGTGATTGGTGATTGGTGATTGGTGATTGGTGATTGGTGATTGGTGATTGGTTAGTGGTCATT
>NZ_JAQMTJ010000212.1:0-14260 GCF_028330815.1 Dolichospermum lemmermannii CS-548 | reverse complement strand
CCCCTCTCCAAACCTCTCCCCTACCAGGGGAGAGGCTTTAAAACCCCCATTCCCTTGTAGGGAAGGGGGGGAGGGGGGTTAGGTTTTTGGAGATTATGGGTTTCATATAATACTTTTCAAACAACCTCTAAGAGTTTTAAGATAAAACTCGTTCAGAAATCAAATGGGATTCCTGTATTTTTATAATTGTCAAAATCAGGATATCTTTATTCTAACAATTGCGGCATTCTTGGTGGTGCTGTTTTCCACATTAAATCAATTTCTTCCGGTGTGATTTGATACGCTTGATTAATTAAATCAGAAAGACGCTGTTCTAATTTTAAAGCTTCGTTTTTCCGGCTGTTAATTTCGGGAACATAATCATTATGTGCTTTACGCAAAGCTGTAAAAGCAGATATATCTAGAGGAGGTATAATTTTTTTTGCAGTTGTTTTCCTTACCATTCTTTTTCTCACTTCTTCTACAAAGTCTGGAAATTCCAAAGTAGCAAAATCTTCTAATTTATTGCCCAGTTTCTCAATTTTGTATTCTATTTGCAACCAGTCAAGAACATCTTTATAAACTTGTCCGTTGAGTTTGGTAATTTCAATTAACCGTGTGACAATTGCTTCTACTTCTGCGCGGATTTCTGCTGTAGGTTGTGCAATCGGAATATTTTCTGTATAAATGTTTTTCAGACGTAATACTTCATCTTTACCATGAATTGTATTTCTCCACAACCATGACCACATAAGAGGTGAATTGAGAACAGCAAGCAACCATAAATCAGAACAAGGTAAAGCAAAACAAGTCATGTCTATGAATACATTTTGTTTATCTAAACAAAATCGTGAATGAAAAGCTAAATCCTGCCAAATAATTTTAGGTTCTTCAAAAAGATGATAAGATGATGGTGATGCTTGTAATTGCCACCATAACTGTTTACCTGCTCTAGCCTCTAACTTATTTCTATAAATTTCTAAATGTTCTTTAATCACAGGATATTGTTCTATATCTATATCTTTGTGAGCAAAAATTATCCAAACTTTATCCCATTCAGGAATCCATCTTTTAATATCTTGACCTCTCAATAATGGCTTGATGATTTCTGCACATTTTGGGTCAGCTTGAACTAATTTATTCTTAGTAGCATCATCTATGAAAAAAGCCTCATTAAAACCTGTTTTTATTCCACATATCGGTTTAACCCCAGCAAACTCCTTTAACGGAACTCCTACCCGTTGAATTTTCCGCATTAAATCATCAACCGCAGGAGGTTCTAAACTCCAAGCATTAGCAGTAAACCGCGACCAAGGAATAGTAAAACTGTTTTCTGGATTCTGCACATATTGAATGAGGTTAATATTTTTCAACTCCCCACGGGGAACAGCACAAATTAAAACCGATTTTTCCTCATTCTCTGTATTTGAAACTTCAGATTTCCTCGCAGCGATAATACAAGGAAAAGTATCAGCGTCTTCAAAAATTGGTGCGTGTCCAAAATCAATAATTTGTTCAAAGACACTTTCTTGAGAAAAGAACCGTCGCAAAGGTTCACCATAACCAGAACGTAACCATTTATTAGTGACAATATAAGAAATAATTCCTGCTGGTTTGAGCAGATTTAAACCTTTTTCATAGAAATAAATATAAATATCTGCAACTCCGTCATAAGTTTGATAATTTTCCTGTAAATAAGGTTTAAATGGTGATAATAACTCCTGACGAATATAAGGAGGATTTCCAATAACCACATCAAAACCACCTTCAGCAAATATCTGGGGAAATTCATTTTCCCAATTAAATGGTAAATCTGTGATTTTTGCATCATTAATGATGGAATTACCGATTTTAATATTATCGTCCAAATAAGTTAAAGTTTTTCCCTGAGTTGCAGTTTTTAACCACAAAAATAACTTAGTAATTTCTACCGACTCTGGAGACAAATCAACCCCAAATAAATTATTACTGAGAATAGTTTTATCTAATTCCATATTTTCTGTAGTTTGATGTTTCAGAAATTGCAAATTATCATTAACTCGTTGATACTGACTTGCAAAATAATCAAAAGCTGCAATTAGAAACGCACCAGAACCACAAGCAGGATCAATAACTCGCGTTTTTACTAATACTTCGTCTCTGTAACTTTGCCAAAATTCAATTTCCCGTTTTTGATTTTCTGCTGTATCTGTAAATTCCCCTAATTTAAACTTTTCTCTTAATTCATCTTCACGGTTTTGTAAATATCCACCAATTGCAACTTCGACAATATATTGCGTAATATAAGCGGGAGTATAAAATACGCCTAACTTTTTCCGTTTACCTTGTTTTCTATCAAATTCCTGTTTAGCAATATCAGCTTTTAATTCTTCTAAATCTGTAATTGACTGCTCAAAAATTCGTCCTAAAATATCTACCGAAACTTCCGAATCAAAATCAAAACGGGTTAATTGTTGCAGTTGACCACACCAAGAATCAGGAATATCTAATAGTTGATCTAAAATTGGATCATGTTGAAATAAACCACCATTATAACCGGGAATTGGGGGATCTTGATTACCTTGGTCAACCCAACGAAAAACGGCTTTATAATTTTCCCAAATTGGTCGAGGATTATAAATATTTTTACTATTATAGGCCTTGCTAATTGTCTTTTCGGGTAATAATCCCCTATCTTCACAAAAAGCAATAAATAAAATTCTGTCTAATGTTTTTTGGGCTTTCTCAATTAATACTTGATCACGGTTAGGAATATTCAACTTACTACCAAAACGAAACCGGAAATCTTTAACTATATTTAATCTAACTTGTTTATATTCTTCATAAAGTTTTTTAGTAATGTCCTCTTGTGCTTCCTCAGAAGTTACTAACAAAGTATCAATTTTAGATACATCTTTAACTGGTAAAAAGGTTTCCCGACAAAGCAAAAAATAAAATCTTTTAAATTCCTCTAAATTTGCCAAATCAACTAATAAAAACTTTTCATAATAAGCCGGAGTTTTATTGGTATGATATAATCGTAATTCTCGATAATTAGAAATAATAATCCAATGACAATCAGGTGTATAATTAGCATAGCGCCAACCCTGATCAACGGCGGATTCTTTTCTTCCTGGTGCGGGTCTATCTAAATCATCTTTTGTCCCTTTTAACTCAATTGGTGCAACAACTTTACCCTGTAATTTTACCTTTCCTTTGTTATTTTCTGTAGCGGTAAAAAAGCCCACAGCAGCATCAGCAGAACCCCCACCGTCAGCAATAGTTTGTTCTGCGTGAATTTCCCAAAGTTTGCCACCACCTGCAATAATGGAAGAATAACCTAAAACATCTTGAAAGATATCTTTGAGAAAATCACCATGCAAAGAAACTTCTTTTACTTGATTAAGAGTCCCTGAATTTAAAGCTTCAATCCATTTTTTAATAATTTTGTGCCGTTCTTCCAAATCTGACGGAAATTTAAAATTAACCAAGGCATTTTTTAACGTCTTTTTCTGAAATAAAGTTTTAGAAAATTGTTGATTCATAACTATAATTTATAAATGTAGATCATTTCATTTAGCTCCCCGACCTCTCAAATAAGTCGGGAATCTGGGTAACATATCAATTTAATGATATCATACAAGAGTAAAAAAGTTTCTAGTACATCACAAAAATCTTTACATCTAAAAAACCTTAACGCAAACCAACATCCTATACATCCTTAAATCCTGTACTTCGACTTCGCTCAGTAACCGGATATCCTGATTCTGACAATAATTAAAAAATGGTACAATATTAATAATCCACAAACCCGAAATGGTAATGGTTCAAACCCCTATCAAAACCTTAACCCTTGATGAATTTATCAAATTGCCAGAAACCAAACCGGCAAGCGAATTTATTAACGGTGAAATCATTCAAAAACCCATGCCTCAAGGAAAACATAGCACAGTTCAAAGCGATTTTGTTTCTGCGGCTAATACGGTTCTCAAACCCCAGCGTATAGCCCGTGCATACTCTGAATTACGCTGTACCTTTGGCGGTAGATCCATTGTACCTGATATTGCCGTCTTCACTTGGGAACGCATTCCCCGCGATGAAAATGGTGAAGTTGCTAACACCTTTGCTATCCCTCCTGACTGGACAATTGAAATACTTTCTCCTGAACAAAATCAAACTAAAGTTGTGCGGAATATCCTCCATTGTCTTAGTCATGGTACTCAAATGGGTTGGCTAATTGACCCCGCAGAAAAATTAGTTTTTGTGTATTTTGCTGATCAACGGATTCTATTATTTGAACTAGAAACAGATAGCTTACCTGTTCCATCTTTTGCGGAGTCCTTTAATCTTACAGTAGGTCAACTTTTCGGTTGGCTAAATGAATAAATATTCGACATATTCTTTTATTTGAGTTACAAGCATTAGTTAACAATCAACTACAAATTTTATGGATTCTCATTCCCCGTTATGTCAAATAATAGCCCATCGGATTATCACCAGTCCTCAAAAAAGAATTACCTTTGCGGAATACATGGATATGGTGTTATATCATCCAGAATATGGTTATTATTCCAGTGATGCTATCAAAATCGGCTTTCGCGGTAGTGATTTTTTCACATCTGCCAGTTTAGGCGCTGACTTTGGGGAATTACTAGCAAAGCAATTTTACCAAATGTGGGAGATTCTAGATAAACCTATACATTTTGATTTAGTAGAAATGGGAGCAGGACAAGGTATATTAGCATCCCATATACTCAATTATATAAAGCAAGAATACCCAGATTTTTTTACCGCAGTCAAATATATTATTGTTGAAAAATCACAAAGTTTAAAACGAGAACAACAACAACGGTTACAAGATTTTGCTGTAGATTGGTGTAACTTAGAAGAAATTCCCTCCAAATCTATTAACGGCTGCTTCTTTTCCAATGAATTAGTAGATGCTTTTCCAGTCCACCAATTTACTTTAGCAGCAGGAGAATTGCGGGAAATTTATGTCACGATTGGGCAACAATCGGAGGAAGAAAATTCTGCTTTACCTCTATTTATTGAAATAATAGGAGAACCATCAACACCACAATTAGGAGAATATTTTAAGTTAGTGGGCATTGATTTAAGCCAAAATACTTATGAAAATGGCTATCGTAGTGAAATTAATTTAGCAGCTTTGAATTGGTTGGGTATAGTGGCAGACTGCTTGGAACGCGGGTATGTGCTAACAATTGATTATGGCTACCCTGCTCATCGTTATTATAACCCCAGGCGATCGCAGGGAACTCTCCAGTGCTACTACCAGCATCGTCATCATGATAATCCTTATATCAATATTGGGCAACAAGATATCACTGCCCATGTTGACTTTACAGCCTTATCATCTTGGGGTGAACGGTGCGGACTCAAAAACATGGGTTGGACTCAGCAAGGGCTATTTTTGATGGCATTGGGAATAGGTGAAAGGTTAGCTGCACTCTCCTCTCAACAGCAACCAATATCACAGTTGCTACAACGCCGAGAAGGATTACACCAACTAATTAACCCATCAGGATTAGGCAATTTTGGCGTTTTAGTCCAAAGCCAGGGACTAACTGAACAAGAAGCATCACAACCACTCCAGGGATTAGTCGTACCAGAGTAGAGATCAAAGAGAAAGGTTAAAAATCTCTTTAACAATCCTGTATTAGTCCTGATTGCACTAGCATAACAGAGATGACATTTAAGTCAAAAATCTACCCAAGAGAAATAATTATGAATGCTCATGATCTGTTAGTGCTAGTAACTCTACTTTCCCCCGGACTCTTACTTTCCGTCATCATTATGGTGACTTTTGCCGCTGGAGGCTAGTACCGCTTCGCGGAAGTCAAAAGTTAAAAGTCATAAAAGTCATAAGAGGAAAGAGAAAGAAAAAGGAAGAGGAAACGGAAAGAACTTTTTTTATTTATTCTTTCACTTTTCTTTCTCCTGACTCCTGACTCCTGACTCCTGACTTCTTCTACTAACAACTGACCACTGACAAAGGAACGTAAAACATGAAGGTGGCATTTCTGGGAACTGGATTGATGGGACTACCGATGGCTCAAAGGTTATTAGCTACCGATATAGAACTAATTGCCTATAATCGCACCCCAGAAAAATTAGAACCGTTACGGAAAGCAGGGGCGCAAATTGTGACAAAACCCCGCGAAGCCATCCGTGCTGCTGACTGTATCGTGCTAATGCTTTCTAACGCCGCAGCTATTTATCATGTACTTCTGACAGATACTTCTTGGCATACTTTATCAGGACGCAGCATCATTCAAATGGGGACAATTAATCCCTTAGAAAGCCAAGAAATCAGAGATACAGTAGTTGCGGCTGGTGGTGAATATATAGAAGCACCTGTCCTCGGTAGTATTCCCGAAGCTCAAACTGGCAAGTTAATTGTCATGGTAGGTGGAGAGGAAGAACAATATCAGCGTCATTTAAAGTTACTCCAACATTTTGGCGAAAATCCTGTATATATAGGCGCTGTGGGTTCGGCATCAAACCTCACCCTGGCGCTCAATCAACTGATTGCTTCTCTGACAACTAGCTTTGCTCTGAGTCTGGCATATATCCAGTTGCAAGGCATTGATGTTGATTTGTTTATGCAGGTTTTGCGCGAAAGTAAACTTTATGCTCCCACTTTTGATCAAAATTTGCGGCGGATGTTAGATGGCAATTATACTAACGCTAACTTACCGACAAAACAACTGATCAAAGAAATAGATTTATTTATCTCGGAAGCAAAATCCTTGGGTTTGAATCTCAACAGCATTGAGGGTGTAAGGCAAATCTTACACGCAACTATGAAAATGTCCTATCCAGAGGATGATTATTCATCCGTATTTCCAGCAATTCGGGAATGGGGTGAAGTCAGTGGAGGTTGAAAAAGAATGTAGAGACATTCCATGGAACGTCTCTACAAGGATTATGACTAAAACGGGATGTCATCTGGATCGGGTTCTGGCGTAACTCCTACAGGGGATGGAGACTGCACAGGGGCGGGTTGGTATGTCGGTTGAGAGGGCGCTACCTGGGGCATTGGGGCTGATGTCGGATAGTTTGATTCATAATTAGTAGGGCTGTAGGTTGGTGGCGCTACAGGGGTTTCATAGGCTGGTGTGGTTCTCGTGGCTGCTGGTGGTGAACTGGTATAAGTACCTTGTCCGATGGCGTGAATCCTTTGGACTGTTAATTCTGCGCGTTTTTCCTTAAATCCTTCGGGGCGATCAATTGTATTCATGCCTAAGCGCCCTTCAATAATAACGCGATCGCCCTGATGATAACTTTGGTGAATCTCTTTGGCTAAATTTCCCCAACCTACGACTTTTAAAGGATGCGTTGGATCTTCTGGTTTTGCTCCCGCGACATGAACGATCATTTCTGTAACTTCTAACCCATCTGGTGTGTGACGCAGTTGGGGATTATCGTAAATTTCTGCCATCAAAATACAACTGTTCATTGTCTTCTCCTGATTTTTAATACTTTTTCTCGCGGTGAATTTCACTCGACGAGAAAAGTGAAGCATAATTAGTTAGGGCAATTATCACACGGATCATTGTTTTTCTATATTACACCTGACTAGAACGAGTATTATGTTTTGTCTGTGTAGAACAATTGTACTATATTCCAGTCTGGACTGTGATTTATATAATTAATTGGATTTATGTGATTATAGTAATTTGGGCTGTATGATAGTCTTTGCTTAGAAGGAAAAGTTTTATGTTAAAGCGTATTTATATTGATAATTTTCGCTGTTTGGTAAATTTTGAGCTTAATGTTGATGCAATTAATCTATTTCTTGGTGGTAATGGTTCAGGTAAATCAACTGTTTTTGAAGCTTTGCGGAAAATTCAAAATTTTATATTAGGTGAATCAAAATTAGAGTCTATTTTTGATTATTTTGATTTTACTTGCTGGCAAACTTCACCAATTCAACGTTTCGAGTTAGAAATAGATGGTAATGATGGTAACTATAAATATGAACTTGTAGTTGAAGCTAATCAAGATAAAATCTCTGTTTCCTATGAAAGATTATGGTTTAATGGACATCCTTTACTAAAATATGAAAATGGCGATGTACAACTTTTTCGAGATGATTATTCAGAAGCATCAAAATATTCATTTCTTTCATCTCAATCTATATTGTCCTCTTTATTACCAAGAAATGACAACAAAAAACTATTCTGGTTTACAAAACGGATAGAGAAAATAATTATTGTACAAATTGTTCCTATTTTAATAAAAAGTGGTGGTGCAGAAACAAAATATCTAGGTTCTAAAGCTGAAAATTTTGTTTCTTGGTATAAATATATTTCACAAGATCAAGGGAAAGTTGCTGAATTAATCAATGTTTTAAAAGAAGTTTTAGATGGTTTTATTAGTTTTAAGTTTGAGCAAATAGGAGAAAAATATGTTGGTTTGAAATTAAAATTCACATCAGATTCAGAAGATAAAAATACTATTGATTATCATTTAGGTGCATTATCAGATGGTCAAAAAGCACTAATAATATTATATACACTAATTTACTGTATGAAATCAGAAGATTATACACTTTGTATTGATGAACCGGAGAACTTTTTAGCACTTCCAGAAATTCAACCTTGGTTAAGACAGCTATATGATTTTTGTGATGAAGGAAAGTTACAAGCTTTACTAATTTCACATCATCCCGAATGTATTAATTACCTTTTAGCGTCACCGATTGGTTATTGGTTTGAACGTCAAAGTAATGCACCTGTAAGAGTGAGAAAAATCAGTAATGAAGAAGCTGATGATTCAGGATTAAAGATTTCAGAACTGATTGCGCGGGGATGGTTATAATGAGCCAGCGGAGAGTGCAGATTGTAATTTTGTGTGAGGATAAACAACAAGAAGTTTTTGCTATTCATTTTTTGCAAAAGCGCGGTTTTACCTTAGATAGAAATTTCCGCACCGAAATTTGTCCTAAAGGTGCAGGAGAACAGTTTGTTAGAGAAAAATATGCCCAAGAAGTGGTAGAGTATCGTAGACAAAGAAATAAACGTTCTGGAATGCTAATTGTTTTAATTGATGCAGATAAAAAAACAGTCGAAGAAAGACTAAAGCAATTAGATGATGCACTTATAGAAAATTCACAACAACTTCGTCAACCTAGTGAAGCCATAGCAATTTTTGTTCCTAAAAGAAATATTGAAACATGGATACATTATTTACAAGGTACAAATGTTGATGAACAAGCTGAAAAGCCATATCCCAAATTCGATAAAAATGAGTCTATTTGCAAACCCTATGTTGAGCAATTAGTCAACCAGTGTTATCAAGGTAATTTAGATGAGAATGCACCACCTTCTTTAAAAGCTGCGTGTGGAGAACTGCAAAGAATTTTGCCGTTAATTGGATAAGTTATCAATTCTCATTTCTTGCGAATTTATCGCTTCAATATTGAAATTGAGGCTGTGTTATTATTCATCATAAAAAAGTGTTAATTTAGTTTAACTCCCATATCTACACCATCACTTTTCAATTGTCCATCTTCCATGTAAATAATCCGATCAGCTATATCGAGAATGCGGTTATCATGGGTGACTAATAAGATAGTACAGTTTTGTTCCCTTGCTAGAACTTGCATTAATTCCACCACATCGCGTCCAGATTGTTTATCTAAGGAAGCTGTCGGTTCATCTGCTAAGACTATTTTGGGATGACTGACTAAAGCGCGGGCTATAGCTACCCGTTGTTTTTGTCCACCGGATAAATTCTCTGGATAGTAATTAACCCGTTCTCCTAAACCAACGTGTTCTAACATTGCTGTAGCTTTAGCATTAATATCACCATTGAGATGATTTTCATGTAACTCCAAAGACATCCGCACATTTTCTTTAGCTGTTAGAAAACTCATCAAATTATGTGCTTGAAAAATATAACCAATTTGGCGACGTAATTTAGTTAATTGCCCTTTTTTTGCACCAGACATTTCCTGTCCTAATATTTGCAAACTACCATTTTGGGCAGAACGTAAACCGCCCATTAATGATAATAGGGTAGTTTTGCCCGAACCAGATGGACCAGTCATAATGACAATTTCTCCTGCCTTAATCTCTAAATTAATATCAAATAAGACTTGTTTTTGCAGCGTCCCTTTCCCAAAATAATGATTGAGATTACTAACAGAAATAACTGTTTCTGAACTAGAAATAACTTCAGAAGGAATAGTTGTAACTTCCAATGACATAGTTCCTTACCTTTGCGTGAGATATAAAAATTGTTAGGTTAAAAAATATCCGCCGGATCAGCAGAACGGAGTTTTCGCATCGCTATTGCGCCAGAAACAGTACACATAATTACTGTTAATAAAAAAACATTAATTGCCCGATCTACCTTCATATATATTGGTAAAAGAGTTGCGGCAAATGTAACTTGATATAACCCAAAAGATAGGAAAAATGCAGGTAAATAACCTAATGCAGCTAAGAATAATGCCTCTTGCAATAAAACTCGCAATAGATAATTATCAGTATAACCCATTGCTTTGAGAGTGGCATATTCTGGTAAATGATCAGAAACATCAGAATACAGCACTTGATAAACAATAACAATACCAACAATAAAACCGACTATCACACCCAAACCAAAAATAAAACCAATCCCTGTACCAGTCACCCAATAAATTCTTTCTTTCTGGGCAAATGTTTCGGGAGTACCAACTTCAACAAAGGGATTTTGAGGATCTGGATTTAGTCCTATTTGTAGTTGTGCTTTGACTTTTTCAATATCAGCACCGGGTTGAAGAGTAATTAATCCAACTTCAATTTGATCGGCTTTGCGAGTAGAAAATAATTGTAAAAAAGTAGAATCACTAACTACTACATTTCCATCCGCAGCAAAGGAAGCACCATTTTGAAATAAACCCTTAACACTGACATTCTTTCCGCTTAATTCGGCGTTAAACTTGCCAGTTTCTCGAAAGATATTGCCAATCTCTCCATATTCTGGACGACTGGCTTCATCAAATACAACTTGATTTAATTGTTTAAGATCATCTTTCTTTGCTTGCAGTTCAGGAAACTTTAAACCAGGTGCAGATGGATCTACACCCCAAACTAAGATAGATCGATCTATTTTAGTTTGAGGATTGCGCCATTGTCCGGTACTAATGTAAATAGAACTGACTGATTTTACACCGTTGTAACTTAATGCTTGATAAAGTCTTTCTCTAGAAAAGCTTTTGACTGAAACTAGGGTTTGAAATTGAGGATTTATTAAGACTAAATCTGCTTGTAAATTGCGGTGAGGTTGAATAGCAGCATCAAATAATGCACTTTCAAAACCCATCTGAATAAATATCAGCATATCCGCGAAAGTAATTCCCGCAACTGCAACCAATAGTCGCGTTTTTTCCTTCATTAATTGTCGCCAAGCTAGGGGCGTTTTCCGAAAGATTTTATTAATCATGAGTTTTTTTTATGCATCTTGATGAGAAATTAATTACAATTTAATTGCTGTTTGCACTTGTAAATTAGTTAAGCCAGAAACTTTTTTGCTATCTTCAGGATTGAGGCGAATTTTTACTTCGATAATGCGACTGTCTAAATTTTCTCCTGGTTGATCACTAAAAACATTTTGGCGTTTGACTTGTAAACCAATTTGTTGGACTGTACCTTGTAATTCTCCTGTAAATCCTTGACTGGTAATTATGGCTTTTTGTCCTAATTTTATCTTACTAATATCAGTTTGATAAACTTCTGCTACTACCATCATTGTGTTAGTTTGGGCAAAGTCAGCAATCCCTTGATCACCAATTTTTTCACCGACTTTAGTATGAATTTTGAGAATTTGCCCGTTTATGGGAGCGCGAATATAAGCTGCTTCTAATTCAGTTTCTGCTTTTTTAAGATTAGCGATCGCACTTTCGACTTCTGTTTGTGCTAACTGCACATCTACAGGACGAATTTCGGCAATACTATTAAGTTTAGCCTTGGCTTCACTAATTTGTTTATTGCTAGTATTATTAATACGATTCAGGGCAACTTTAGCTTCTGCTAATTGTTTATTAGCTGTAGTATTAATCCGTTTCAGAATAGCTTGAGATTCATTTAATGTTTGTTTAGCTGTTTCTATATTTAACCGTTTGCTATCAATTACAGAATTAGAAATTGCCCCTTCAGCAAATAACTGTTGATAGCGTTGATATTCTGATTCGGCATTTTTGAGTTCTGCTGTTAATTTATTAATAGTTGCTATTTGAGCAATTCTATCACCTTCCCATTGGGCTGATATCCGAGCAATATTTTCCTGTTGGGATTGTTTATCTCCTGCATATTGTGCCTTAATTCTCTCCACAATTGCTGACTGTTCTTGAATTTCTCCTGATTTAGCCCCAGCTTTAATTTGTGCAAGTTTAGCTTGAGCAACTTTCACTTGTTTCGTGCTTTGAATAACAGAATTTTTTAAAAGATCACGAGATTGTAAAATGGCAATTACTTGACCGACTTTAACATTATCACCTTCTTTAACTAATACTTCCACAATGCGATCGCCATCTAATGCTAAAGGTGCAGATAATTTAATTATTTCCGTTTTCGGTTCTAGTCTTCCTAAAGCAGTAACTATTTGCGGAATAGGGACAATAGGTTTGGATTCAGTTACAGAAGATTTTTCCATTTTTCCAAAGTTAGAAATCCCATAAATAGCAATTCCTCCTGTTATCGCAGTGGCCGCAATTATTAAAGCAATTAACCCTTGATTTTTAGGTTTAAACAACTGTTTATAACTCATCATAACTCCCAAAGTGATAAAACAAATTTTTCTACATTTATTGACGCTTAACTACTAACCTTAAAGTCGGTTTTTTGTCGTAAATAGGCTACAATCATCTCTCCTAAAAGCTGACACTGTTCAGAGAAATCAATGTTTTCATTTCCCCATAATTTTTCGAGAACCACACCATTCACAAAACTCAAAACAAAAGATGCTAATACTACATCTGGAACACCTAATAAATCACAGGCTACTTGCTGACATCGTTGATTAGCCCGTTTAAAAACAGTGCTATTACTCAACATTATTTTTGAGTCTTGATGTTGACAAAAATCAACCCATAGATAAGTCCATTTAATTAAATAATCCTCATTTTTAACAAGATATTGACCCAACGCTGCCATCAATTCTAATAAGTTATTTTTTCCTCCAAATTCTGTTAAAGCTGTAATGATATCCTGCTGACTAATTTCTTCCACCAATTGCTCAAACAAAGCTTGTTTGTTGGGAAAATAATGATATAGCGTACCTGTGGAAACCTTTAAACTCGCAGAAATCTGCCGCATAGTAATCGCTGCATAGCCTTTTTCAGCAAACAAATCAAAACATTTATTGAGTAATTCTTTACGGTATTGTTCATGATTAACAATTTTCGGCATAACAGCTATCGTCTCTATATCGAACGCTTGTTATATTAAATAATATAATAAACCTAAAGTGTTTGTCAAGATATCTTTACAAATTCAGATATCCTAATTCAATAGGATTTACGCATTGACAAGCTCAACCATGAGGTATGGGTTTCGGGCATTTCAACGTGATTTTGTGATGCTTTTTGAGCGAACTGCTTGCAGCAGCGCTTCGCTATCACTGGTCACCTCGAAATGTTGCTATCATTGGAGGTTTGATTAATACTGTTTTAATTGGAATTGCTACTGTTTTGCTAATATTAGATAGTTTTAATCTCATTTTTTTCATTGTAATTGCTGTTTTATTTGGATTATTTGAGGCTATTTTATACCCAGCGATTCTTGCCCTCTTGCCTCAATTGGTGAGAAAATCACAATTAGCAGAAGCTAACGCTTGGATACAGGGCAGTGAACAGTTTACCGAAGTCATCGGACCTGCTGGTGCGGGTTTTATGATTGGTGCGTTTGGATTAACCATTGCTTTTGCAATCAATACACTCATATTTGCCTTTGGTAGTTTGTTCATATACCTAGTGCGGACTCGTCGCCGTCAACCTCTGGCAACTGAACCAGAGAAACAAGCTTTAACAGGTGAGATTATTTTAGGTTTAAAATATGCCTGGACACGGTCTGCAATTCGCATCAGCCTGTTACTCATAGCAATGATTAATTTTGCGATGCTAGGTCCCATGATCATCGGCGTTGCAGCCTTAGTTAACCTGAGTTCGATGTAAGAAAACCAGCTAAAAATGAGTATTCAAAAGGGTTAGAGGCTTTTCTGGAAAGAGCCTATATTCTCAATAAACATTAATTATTGAGAATTAATAGGAAACCAGCCTAGATTTAAGTAAATT
>NZ_JAQMTJ010000211.1:0-6301 GCF_028330815.1 Dolichospermum lemmermannii CS-548 | reverse complement strand
GCCGCAATCGTGTAAGTAACACTAGATTGAATGGTATCTGTACCTTCGTTGGCATTTTCGATAATGGTATCAGTGGTGCTATCAACAATGTAAGTATCGTCGTTTTTACCACCATAAAGGTGGTCATTACCAGCCCCACCATCTAAGACATCATCACCATCATCACCTACAAGGATGTCATTATCACTGTTTCCATAAAGGTAGTCATTGCTAGTTCCACCATAAAGCATATCCTCACCATCATCACCAAAAAGGGTGTCATTACCACCTTCGCCAAATAAAAGATCATTACCTTTTTTGCCATAGATGGTGTCAGGTGTATTTTCTCCATGCAGAATATCATTGCCATCAGTGCCATCTGTATTTTTACCACTAATAATAGGAGTATCCCTGATTGTATCGCCTATTTGGTGTTGAGGTTCTTTGTCGGCTGGAGCATCCAAACTATCATGCAGGGTCTTGATTTTGGTTGTTGCATATTCACCGATAGTTCTTGCCTCTTGAGAATGGATTACCTGCCAGTTCCCATCAAAAGAAACCTTTATACCTAATGTAGATCCCCACCATGTATTTCCCCAAGCCGCAACATAGTCATTGCTCAAGTTGTTATCATTTGTGTACTCAACATAAACCTCACCAGAACCTAGATTTCTTCCACCTATGAATGGCACAACATTAGGAATCTTGACATTGGCTTCACCGAACATATAAAGGTTTAAGTCGGAGGTAGCCAGGAACTGAGTGTTTGTAGTGATGAATTCACCTAAGATATTGAATTCAGATGATGCCCACAAATAACCTTTACCCCAATTGACTTCAGCAAGTCCCTTGCCTGTCATCAAACCGCCAAGAACGGTAATGTCGCCACTTGTTGTGAGATTGCTGCTGGTAATTGTTGCACTTGCATTTAACTTAACCAGTGAGCCACTCTTATTACCACCAGCCCAAAACGGTAGATTTAAGTTAATTTCAGCGCCTGCTGTTACACCAACGCTACCAGTAAATTTTGAGGTGTTTCCTCCTTCATATTGTCCTTTTATGCTTTGAAGATATGCACCCGTACCTGGAAGACCCATAATAAGTGCATTAATGTTATCTGCTTCAATATCGGCATAAGTTAAAACACCAGTATCAGTATTGAAAGTAAAATCAGCATCAATATCAATTCCACGGGGAATTGTTAGAGTTCCTTTAGCGTTTATTGTGCTGTTTGTAGTATTAATCCCTAATTTTGCATATTTGATTGTCCATCCTGGTACTATGTTGATATGACTGGCTGAGAATGTACCAACAACTTCCACAGGATTAGCAGAATTGTTGCTGATTTTGATATAGTTTGAGCCACTAAAATCAGCTGTAAAACTGTAAAAATTGGGAAGTACCAATTGACCTTGAATTTTTAAGTATTTTTCTAAAACGGTTTTGCCGTCTTTATCTATTACTTTTGCGTATTCAAGTTGAATATTTTTACCTTGTGTTCGTAGCTTCTGTAAACCCAGAAGATTGACATCAAATGTAGGAATTATAATTATCCCACCAGTTAAGTCAATTCCATCCTCATTAACAACTAAGTAATTTAAACCAGTTATATCTACAGTGGCATTTCCTAATGCTTGTGGAAGGATGATTCTACCTTGAGTTTTAAGTTCTGGGTCCCATAGTCTTGTATCAGTAAGATTTCGGTCAGGAGTATATTCTATTTTAGTAAGATTTACATTTGTCCCAAAAAAATCAAAATTAATATTACTACCTGTGAGGTTCTTAAGGCGACCATCGGCAAAAGAAACTCCTAGTTCAGCCGTTTTATTAAGACCATAATGTAGCGTTGTAGAACCTATAACTTTAACTGCTGTGATGGATTGTCCATAGGTTTTATTAACACTGACCTTAATATTTGTAAGTTTCCAGTCGCCATAGATACCTGTCTTGTCGTCATAGATACCTATATCACTGACAGAAAAATCGGCAGCCATAGCAAACTGAAGTGCATCATTTACCTTTTTAACTTTAATATAGTTTCCGTCTTTCAGATTTAAGGTTGCGTCTTTGAGACTTGGAACGATAAACTCACCTGTAATTGTTGCTTCTGATTCCTGAAAGTTAAAGTCTAAAGCAGCGTTTTTAGTTTGAATTTCTATTAAACCTAAAGCATTAAACTTTCTTGTTCCTGGTAGTTTTAATGACCCACCTGTTACAGCAATTCCATAGTCTCCAATAGTAATTGTCTGTGATTCATTAACTTTAACTTCTTCTCCTGGATAACCAATAATAATCTTATTATTTGTTCCCTGTTTTTCGTCAACTTCCACACTGACTTCTAAACCCCCAAGTTGCTCAGGGAGTTTCACTTTACCTTGTAGTTCAAGATGATCATCAACGATTGCTAAATCAGTAAATTTTACCTCAAATCCACCTATTTCAAAATCAGGATCGCTATCATTTCCTGATTCAGAAATGCTTGCTTCGAGATTATTTGCATCAAGCTCAATTTCACCTGTAAATAAAGCAGATGCTTGGTTATTACCTACGGAAGCATAAATTACAGGAGCTTTTTTACCAGTTGGTGATATCTTAGTGATTTTAATTTTGTTTATATTTCCAGCACCACCTGTAAGTTTTCCATCGCTACCTAATAAAGATTGTCCATTAGCATTTAAGAAATCTATATTTCCATCATCAACAAATAATAGTGGTTGAGATATACCGTCATAATCGTAACTGATAAACCAATCTTGATCGTCAGCGCTTTGTTCGAGATTGATATTTTGGAGATTTTCGGGATTATCTAATGATAATTGAAGCGGTAGTGGTGTTATTGTTTTTGTTTTTGTTAATTTTAGTCTTTTTTGGTTATTAGTTACGTAAGTATATTCTTCTATTGGAGTTTGTGCTCCAGAAAATTGAATTTCTGCGAATATTGGATAATGATGATCACTTTGAAATTTGGTATATGATATCGGGTTTTTCTGTGCGTCTAACAATGAAATCGGATTCAATATAGCACCAGCAACCTTTCCCATCACAAGGTCGTGATTATTTTGCCAACCAGTGTAACCTGCAAAAACTTGCCTCTGCCAAGTCCCATTTTGTTGTTGAACCAAGCCCCAAGCTTGTCGGTTTGCTGGAACACTACCAAGATTCAAATCTCCAAGAATTATCGGATTAACAAGAGTATTATCGCGCTGTATCAGATAATTTAACCTACCAAACGCATTTTGAGGTTCATTTCCAGGGGCCTCATTATGCCAAGTAAACAAAGTGTAATTTTTTGTTCCTTTTTGTGCTGTAAAGGTAATTGGAGGACGATAGTATGTATTAGTTTTATTCGGATCTGACGATACCCAAGCATTTGGATAAAGTTGTTGATTATTATCGGAGTACACCGGTTCATTATCTTTATAGAATCGTGGTCCAGATGTTAGCGTTTTATATTCTATTTCAAATGGATTTTTATTGTTTTGTACTGTATTTGTTGAAAGTAAATTTCCCAGAATGATATTTTTTCGAGATAAAATAAGATAGCCAGAACTATTACCAAGATTGGTATACCTTTGATTTACAGCATAAGGATATTCTTGGAGGACAACTTCAACATCCCAAGTATTAGGTAAAGTTTGATTTAAAAAAGTTGCTACTTCTTGTTTTAGAGCTAAAGAATCTGTTGAATTAGTGAATTTTGTTGAGTTAAATTCCTGCAACACCATTACATCTATCTTGTTATCAGCAGCAACTTGAGCTATTATTTTTAGACGATCATTGTGATTAGCTGCGACAACACCTGTTGCATTTCCATCATCTCTCCACATATTCCAAGTTCCTACTCTTAGAACATTCAGGTCATCATTTTCTTCAATCCCAATTTCTTCATTATTCCCCCGAACAACAGTAACCTTATCATTCTCTTCTCTTAAAGCCTTCAACTCCTCATCACTAAGCGTATTCCCCAACACCAGTTCCGAAAAAATATCCCCTTCATCCCCAGTTGCATCAATTTCATTAATATGAGAATCAACAAAATGCCCAATTTCTTCTATTAATACATCAGTAATTTTGGACGTATTACTAGCATATTTGTTAATAAACTCTACAGCCAAATAAACTTTTTGTGTATTGTCAGAAAAAGCCCCATTTCCTCCAGCAATCGCACCACGATTGACAATCTTGATAGTAGGAATATCAGTAAAATTCCCTTCAGCAAAATTATTAAATAATTTATCTGCTACTTCCCGATTAAAATCAGTACCAAAAGCTGTCTCTAACTTCTGGCTGTACTCAGGATCAAAACGGAACTTGCTGAGATAGTCATAGCTATCCCGTAAGGCTTGATCTACTATTCCATAGATATCCAACAAGTCCAATTCGCTGTTATTCTGAAGAGTATCAGCAAAAACAACCTTCAGATTATCCTTAAGCTTGGTTTCATCTAATTGTGTTTCTGGATTTTTAGAAACCTCAACAATAGTTCTACTAATAACTGTATCTGCTACACTCTCAACATGATTACCAAGATTACTGCTCACCACAGCATGAATAGGCTGATACTGTTCTAATTCACTGTTGTTATGATTGAAGAGGGTAGATTTTTTTAACCCTCTGTTTGCTGTAAAGAAAGGGCTATTATTTATATTGTTATTGAGTAAATTAGTTACGAAGAAAGGAATGATATTATCTGTACTTTTCTGCTTTTGTATATCTACAAATCCACTGTCTAAAGTAGAAACTTGTCCATGCTTACTGACATGATAACTATCAACAACAACTGATGTCGTGATTTGCGAAGCCTTGTCTGTCTTGGGAGTCAATCTAAATTGAGAATCACCCACCAATCCGCCATTTTCCAGGAAATTAGTCAATAAATCTGGATAATTGATTGTTTCCCCAGGAAAACGGAGTTTAGATGTATGGTTTGGTACAGTTTTGAAGTTTTTCATGATACACCCTTTTAGTTTACTTAGCATATACGCAATCTACCAAACCCTGTACCAACTTCCGTACTGACTTCATCTGACTTCATCTGACTTGAGAGCTAATTTTGACACCAAAAAACAAAACAACCATTGTCATCTATCTAAAGTATGAGAAGATATGACTCATAACATCTGAAATTTAGTCAAATCTGCTTGAAAAAGTAAATTATTTAACATTATGCCAAAGTCAATTAAGGTAAGCAATGACTGTATTCAACAGGTTAATATGGCACTTGGAGTTAATGGCTACCCCAACCAAAGAGCTTTAGCTTATGATACTGGATTGTCCTTAACTACAATTAGCAATTTCCTGACCGGTAAACCTGTTAGTTATACAAGCTTTGAAGAACTATGTCGGCGATTAAATCTAGATTGGCGAGAAATTACTACCAGTGTTGAAGTAATATTTACCCTCCCGCATACGCACAAATACGCAAAAAAAAAAACCAAATTTAAATCAATTCCCAGACTGGGGAACTGCAATTGATATTTCAGCATTTTACGGATATAGCCAAGAACTGACACAATTGCAGTCATGGATTTTACAAGATGGTTGTCGCTTACTAGGATTATTCGGTATAGGTGGAGTTGGGAAAACAACCTTAGCTACCCAACTTGCAAAACAAATTCAGGATCAATTTAATTACGTTTTTTGGCGTTCAGTACCGACAGTTCCATGTTTTGATAGTATGATGACTGACTTGCTATCTTTATTCTCCCATCACAAAGAAAACAAACTCAATATCAATCAAATTATCTATTATTTGCGTACCCATCGTTGTCTGATTATTTTGGATAATGTAGATATTGATCATCTGAAATATATGCAATTTATCAAAATAATTACTGAAACCCATCATCAAAGTTGTGTGATTTTCACCAGTCGAGAACAACATCAAGAATTCACTTTTTTAGAATATTGGCTATCATCAGTACGTTGTTTAAAGTTGTCTAATTCTTCAGAAATAGCCTTGTCTCTGATAGAATCACAACCAATATGGGGAACTGATCAAGAAAAGGATGATTTATGTAATCTCTGTAATAATAATCCTTTGAAAATTAAACAAATGATTGTTTCTATAATTCATTTATATAATGGGGATATTGGTAAGTTTTTAAAACGAAGTACATAATAGAGAGAACTTATATACTGGACAAATTTACGATTATATGTATTAATGAAATTGCCTCTTTTCAGACTTTTGGTGATAAGGTTCATTCTCGCTCCTATTCCTCTAAGAGGATGTTTTAAAAGTTTTTAATGTGTAAACAGACCCCTCTCCAAACCTCTCCCCTGGTAGGGGAGAGGCTTTAAAACCCCCATTCCCTTGTAG
>NZ_JAQMTJ010000210.1:0-34171 GCF_028330815.1 Dolichospermum lemmermannii CS-548 | reverse complement strand
GACAGTCAATGAGCGTGGAGCTGCTTGCTTTGTAGATAAATACATTGATCCCAAAGGAATAAATAAAATATAGTTGTCATAAATTCAACTGTCTGAATAATTTCTTTCAACTGTGTTGAAAATTAATTATCCAGACGTTTCGTTTATGACTCGCTTACATCCCCAATCTACTAAGAGTTGAGGACGGGGAATTACGCGATAGTGTTAAAAAATTTGAGTATATTATGAGTTATGTAATTAAGTTATGGGAAAAAGATCAATATTCCCTCTTCCCTGCTATAATGACTGACCGTTGATTGAAAATACTTTAATAATGATCACTTGGTGTTCCTTGCTAATTAAACAATGGGGTAGGATGACAAAATTCCTATCTTTGTTCTGTCTTTGTCTATTATTGGTTGTTAGTTGTACTCCTAAACAGCAAACAAATACACCACAGTCTAATACTATAAATACTCGGACGGGTGATGGTCGGATTACCGTAGGGACAACGGAAAAGCCAAGAACTCTTGATCCTGCTGATGCGTATGAATTGGGATCTTTGAGTTTAGTATTTAATATGAGCGATCGCCTGTACACTTATGAACCAGGTAGTACAGAAATTAAACCACAATTGGCCACAGCATTACCAAAAGTGAGTGCAGATGGTTTAACTTATACTATTCCCATTCGCAAAGGAGTAGTATTTCATGATGATACTCCCTTCAATGCCAAAGCAATGGAGTTTAGTCTGCAACGCTTTATCGAAAACAAAGGTAAACCGTCTTTCCTGCTTTCTGATACCGTAGCTTCAGTTAAAGCCACAGGGGAGTATGAATTAACAATTAAACTGAAGAAACCCTTTGCAGCTTTTCCTTCATTGTTAGCATTTTCTGGAGTCTGTGCGGTTTCACCAAAATCCTATGAAATTGGGGCTGGAAAATTTAAACCGAATATTTTTGTGGGGACTGGTGCTTATAAATTAGCCAAATATGGAACTGATTCCTTAAAGTTTGATGTATTTGATAAATATTGGGGAACAAAACCAGAAAACAAAGGTGTAAATGTCCAAATTCAAACCAGTCCAGTCAACTTATTTAATGCCTTTAAAACTGGTGCAATAGATGTGGCTTATCTATCCTTACAACCAGATCAAATTCAGAGTTTAGAAGCAAGTGCGAAAAAGGGAGATTGGCAAGCTATATCTGCTCAAGGTAGTGTAGTTACTTATCTGACTTTAAATCGCAATCAAAAACCTTTAGATCAAGTAGAGGTGAGACAAGCGATCGCATCATTAATTGATCGTAAATTATTAAATGATCGGGTATTATTATCACAGGCTGATCCTCTTTATAGCATGATTCCCACAACTTTCAATGTTTCCCAACCATTGTTTCAAGATAAATATGGTGATGGTAAATTTGCAGAAGCCAAAAAATCCTTAGTCGCTGCTGGTTTCTCCAAAGAAAATCCAGCAAAAGTGCAAATTTGGTATCCTGCAAGTTCAATGACGCGCAGTTTAGTTGCACAAACCTTAAAATCCCTCGCTGATACTAAAATGGATGGTATTTTGCAATTTGAAGTTAAAACCGTCGAAGGTGCAACTTTCTATAAAGAAATTTCCAAAGGTTTATATCCCAGTACCTTAACTAATTGGTATCCAGACTTTTTAGATCCAGACAACTACGTGCAGCCATTTTTAGCCTGTGAACAAGGTTCAGTTGCTAAAGGTTGCGAAACCGGCGGTAGTCAAACTCAGGGGTCATTCTATTATAGTGAAGCTATGAATAAACTCATAGATCAACAACGTAAAGAACAAAATCCTGAAACTCGGAAAAAAATATTTGCCGACATTCAAACCCAAGTGTTAACTGATGTTCCCTACATCCCTTTATGGCAAAGTAAAGATTTTGTATTTGCTCAAAAAGGCGTAGCCAATGTCAATCTTGATCCTACCCAAAACCTGATTTACAAAACAATTAAAAAGTAGTATCAATACCGGGTAATTTCTCTCTCATTCTCTCGTTCCCAGACTCCGGCTGGGAATGCCATTTAGAGGCTCTGCCTCTTGTTAATTAGATGAGGCAGAGCCTCAAGGCTGCATTCCTTGTCAGAGACAAGGAACGAGGTTTTTGTGAATTTTAAATTTTTAATTAATAAATATGTCTCGTTCTAAAGCATTACAGTATTACATTTTTTCCCGGTTGCTATTTGCGCCATTGCAACTATTCACTATTATCACCATTGTTTTTCTTTTACTTAGAGCTACGCCAGGAGATCCCGCAGATGCTATTTTAGGAGGAAGAGCGCCAGAAAGTGCGAAAGAAGAATTAAGAAAACAACTTGGTTTGGACTTACCAATTTGGTTACAATATCTCAATTATTTAGGTAAATTACTGCACTTCGATTTAGGAACTTCTTTAACCAGTCGCGGGCAAAATGTAGGTGAAATAATTGGTCAATATTTTCCAGCAACCGTAGAATTAGCATTTGCGAGTATGGCTGTGGCGCTGATTGTTGGCGTTTTAGTGGGAACTATTTCCGCTTCTCGTCCGGGAACTGGTTTTGATATTGGGGGGCGGTTATTCGGGATTATTACCTATGCACTACCGATGTTTTGGGCAGGTATGTTATTACAATTAGTTTTCTCAGTTCAATTGGGTTGGTTTCCTAATTCTAATCGGTTTCCTCCTAATCTTCCTGCACCTACAAATATTACTGGTTTATATACAATTGATAGTTTATTAAGTGGGAATTTAAGTCAATTTTTTACATCTTTACATCATCTAGCTTTACCAAGTTTAACTTTGGGAATTTTATTAAGTGGTATTTTTGAACGCATTGTCAGAGTTAATTTAAAACAAACTTTAAAAGCTGATTATATAGAAGCGGCTAGAGCGCGGGGAATTTCTGAAAATAAGATTTTAGTTTCCCATGCTTTAAAGAATGCCTTGATTCCTGTAATTACAGTATTAGGACTAACATTTGCTTCCTTATTAGGTGGAGCAATTTTAACAGAAGTGACATTTTCCTGGCCAGGGTTAGCAAATCGTTTATATCAAGCTATTTCCGACCGAGATTATCCTACAGTTCAGGGTGTGTTAGTATTTTTCGGGGCAATTGTTGTGAGTGCGAGTATTTTGATTGATATTCTCAATGCTTATGTAGATCCGAGAATTAGATATTAGTTATGTAGGTTGGGTTGACGCAAGGAAACCCAACATTATTAAACATAAATTATTAAAACATTTGTTGGGTTGCGCTGTCGCTTAACCCAACCCACTCATAATCATCTTTGCACACTACGAGGGTCAAGAGCGTCACGTAAGCCATCACCTAATACATTAAATGACAAAACGGTAATAATAATTAGAATTGCTGGTGGTAAAATTAGCCAAGGTTGTAATACTAAAATAGAAGCATTACTAGCTAAAGAAAGCATATTTCCCCAGGAAGGATCTGGTTGTTGAATACCTAAACCAATTAAACTTAATACTGCTTCTGCTCCAATAAAACTAGGAATTGTTAAAGTAGCAGAAATAATAATGTAAGTTGCAGTTTGTGGTAAAACATGACGAACAATAATATAAATAGGATTACCACCCATTACCTTTGCTGCTTGCACAAATTCGAGTTCTTTGATTGATAATACCTGTCCGCGAATTATCCTCGCTAAACCTGCCCAACTAATTACAGAAGTGATGATAATGATTAATAAAAATCGCTGAGTGCTGGTTAATTTTGGACTCAAAATACTTGATAATGCTACTAATAAATAAATACTCGGAAAGGTCATCAAGACTTCTGCTAAACGCATGATGATACTATCAATTATTCCGCCAAAATAGCCGGAAATACCACCAATAAGCAATGCCAATGGATAGGTAATGATAATCCCGAAAATACCAATAAACATACTAATTCGACCACCATGCAACAAGCGACTAAATTGGTCGCGTCCTTGTTCATCTGTTCCCAAAATATTCAATTTTGCGTCACCAATAACACCAAACAAATGCCAATTTAAAGAAATACCCGGAATAATTGTGACTTCCTGCCATTTTGGAGGTAGGGAAATACTCAAATTAAATAATTGATATTTTGTCCCAGTCACAAATAATCGTAATGGTGAAGGTTTTGTCTGGTCTATAATTATTTTTCTTTCCCCAGTTTCTAAGTTAGTATCGCCTTGTGTTGTAGGATATACATGAGGTCCAATAAACTGCCCTGATTGAGATACCCAATGAATCTGAGTCGGTGGCAGTAGTGAACCATTGGTTTGTGAATCATAAGGGTTATAAGGAGCGATGAAATCAGCACCAATTACTGCTAAATACAAAGAGAAGAGGACAATTGCCCCAGTTCGTGCTAGAGGGTTTTTGTTGAGTCGTTGCCACCAATGCATAGTTTTTGATGTAAAAGTTAATGTTGATTAATTGTTGATAAAAGTATATATCAATAGATTAGATCAAAAACCGCAAACCTATTTTATGAATAACCTACATCATCATCGCTCACAATTTCCCGCTTTAAGTAATAAAATTTATTTTAACTACGGAGGACAGGGGACAATGCCTCAAGGGGCTATGGATGCTATTAGCCAATCTCAGGCACATATTCAAAATATAGGGCCTTTTGGGAGTGAGGCGTATAGTTGGATTGCACCGCAAATACAAGCCAGTCGGGAAGCCATTGCATCTACATTAAATGTACTAAGTGACACAATTACTCTCACAGGTAATGTCACGATAGGTTGTAATATTGCGATGTGGGGGATTGATTGGCACGCAGGTGATCATCTGCTTCTTTCCGACTGCGAACACCCTGGAGTAATTGCTACAGCCCAGGAAATTGCCCGCAGGTTTGGGGTAGAAGTTACCACTTGTCCCTTAATGGCTACTTTAAATGAAGGTGATCCTATCAGTATTATTGCTGAAAATCTCCGTCCCAAAACTCGCTTAGTAGTTTTAAGTCATGTTTTGTGGAATACTGGTCAAGTTTTACCTATTGATAAGATTGTCGAAGTATGCAGAAGTAATAATTCGCTGTTATTGATAGATGCGGCTCAATCAGTGGGTGTGATTCCTTTAGATTTAACTGCTTTGGGGGTAGATTTTTATGCCTTTACTGGTCACAAATGGTTATGCGGTCCTGCGGGTGTGGGTGGTTTATATGTGCGTCCTGAAACGAGGGAAAGTTTGCACCCTACCTTTATTGGTTTGAGTGGGATAATTACTAATAATCAAGCCCAACCGACGGGTTGGCAACCAGATGGACGCAGATATGAAGTATCCACTTTACCAACTTCATTATATGTGGGTTTAAAGCAAGCAATTACAATTCATGAACAATGGGGAACAGCACAGGAACGATATGAGCAAATTTGCCAAAATAGTAATTATCTTTGGCAAAAATTAAGCTCTTTAGCTAATGTCAAATGTTTAAAAAATTCACCTCCAGAAAGTGGATTAGTTTCTTTTCAAGTAACTAATCAACCTAGTTTTAAATTGGTGCAATCTCTAGAGTCTGAAAATATCTTAACACGAACAATTGCCAATCCTAATTGCATTCGGGTGAGTGTTCATTATCTAACTTTAGAGTCGGAAATTGACCAATTAATAGCAGCAATATCAAGTAGGTTGGGTTGTGGAACGTGAACGTATCCCTGCGGGACACTGCGTGAACGCGGAGTAATGGCTTTGGGGAAAACCCAACAAAACAAATGATTTTTAATGTTGGGTTTTCTTGCATCAACCTAACCTACACAAATACTTTTTAACCTTTTTCTTTTGAAATCATGGACAGACCAATTATATATATAGCAATTACCAATCACGGTTTTGGTCATGCTACCCGCACAACTTCCATAGCTAACACTATCCAAAAATTATGTCCTGAAGCGTTATTAATTCTAGTTACTACTGCACCTCGCTGGTTACTAGAATCTTATATAGAAGGTGATTTTATTTTACGTCCACGGGCGTTTGATTTAGGTGTTGTTCAAGTTGATAGTTTGACAATGGATAAATCAGCAACTTTGGAAAAACTACGAGAAATTAAAAAAAATCACAAATCCTTAATTGCTTCAGAAGTTAATTTTATTCGTCAAAATCGCGTTAATCTCATTTTGGCAGATATTCCTTTTCTCGCTGCCGGATTTGCTGAAGCTACAAATATCCCCTGTTGGATGATTAGTAATTTTGGTTGGGATTTTATCTATCGAGATTGGGGAGGAGAATTTACAGAAATTGCTGATTGGATTAGTGATTGGTATGGAAAATGCGACCTTTTATTTCGTCTGCCTTTCCATGAACCTATGTCAGCATTTACTAATATTACAGATGTAGGCTTAACTGGTGGTTCTCCCTATTTTTCTATTGATAAATTACGCACCAATTGGGGAATAAACACACCTCCAGAAAAAACAATTTTACTAACATTTGGGGGTTTAGGTTTACAAGCAATTCCCTATACAAATATCAACAAATTTCCCGATTGGCAATTTATTACTTTTGATGCTTCAGCCCCAGATTTACCTAACTTAATTAAAGTTACAAATCGTCAATACCGTCCTGTAGATTTTATGCCAATTTGTGGCAGAATTATTTCTAAACCTGGTTATGGGACATTTTCAGAAGCCACCCTTTTAGATGTACCAGTAGTAACTATACCTCGTGATGATTTTGCCGAAGCTGCTTTTATGTTAGCAGGAATTACTAATTACAATCATCATCAAATTCTCACAGTACCGGAATTTTTTCAAGGAGATTGGGATTTTCTTTATCAGTCACCCCAACCACCAAAGCAGCCTAACATTATCACCAAAGATGGGAATGAAACAATAGCCAAAGCTGTGATAGATTATTTGTAAGTATTCAGATCCCCTACTTCTACCATTGATTCATTATTTATTGATATCATTGAAAAATTAGTCGGGGATATTACACCATGAGGATTATGACCCACTACCAAAAACTATTAAGAGTTTCCACCCATGGAAAATCATTTCACAATATTACCGCCAAAATTGAAGCTATTGTTGCTGAATCTGGTATAGAAACTGGGCTTTGTAGTTTATTTTTACGTCACACCTCAGCTAGTTTAGTAATTCAAGAAAATGCTGATCCTGATGTATTAGTTGATTTAGCTAATTTCATGGCCAAAATAGTCCCAGAAGAAAACCATTACATTCATGATGCTGAAGGACCAGACGATATGCCAGGACATATCCGCACAGTTTTAACCCATACCTCCGAACAAATTCCCATTAATCGTGGTCATTTGGTATTAGGAACATGGCAAGGAATCTATGTTTGGGAACATCGTCAACAGAATAATGTGAGAGAGTTAGTAGTTCATATTTCTGGATAGATTTAGTATATCAATCAGAATTAAATTGTGATCATTTATGTCCTGGTTTATT
This sequence comes from Dolichospermum lemmermannii CS-548, assembly GCF_028330815.1. NCBI lineage: Bacteria > Bacillati > Cyanobacteriota > Cyanophyceae > Nostocales > Aphanizomenonaceae > Dolichospermum > Dolichospermum lemmermannii. The sequence continues at coordinate 26,769 of NZ_JAQMTJ010000210.1, read as the reverse complement.
CAATTTCAGTCGAACCAAAACGATAACCTTTACCATAAACAGTGTGAATCATTGGTGTTTTTTCCACTACTTCCACCTTACGACGCAACAGACGAATTAAAGCCGCAATCACATTACTATTAGGTTGTTCTTCATTTTGCCATAAATGGTGCAAAATTTGACCATGCGTCAGTAATTGTCCAGCATTTTCCATGAAGTATTGTAACAATTGACTTTCTTTTTGAGAGAGTTCTATGATTCTCCCATGACGATAAGCTATTTGATTTTCTATATCAAGTTCCAAATCGGCTACAACTAGCTTTCCTGTGGTGCTACTATAGGATTCTGTACCAGTACGACGTAACAAAGCCCGGACTCTTGCCAGTAATTCCCGCAATTCAAAAGGTTTGACTAAATAATCATCAGCGCCCGCGTCCAAACCTTGTACACGGTCATCCAGGGTATCTTTTGCAGTGAGAAATAGTACAGGAGTTGTTTTACCTTGACGGCGTAATTCCTGACAAATATCTAACCCTGTTTTTCCCGGTAACATCCAATCTAAAATCAGTAAATCATAACTGCCTATTTCTGCCAAATTACTGCCACTTGTCCCATCATAAGTAGCATCAACACTATAACCTTCACGGGTCAAGAGACGACTTAAAGGGTCAGTTAGCTCAACTTCATCATCAACTAATAAAATTTTCATTCTGTTGCTAATGGCAATATAGATATATTCTCAATATAGTGAACTGCAAACACATTAAGAATACCAAAAAAAAGAATGTTAACTGTTGCAATACCAAAAGGGGGACTACTTGAACCTAGTCTCCGCATATTACAATCTGTAGGATTAGATTTTAGTGCTTTCTTAGAATCAGGAAACCGCCAATTACAAATTACTGATGCTAGTGGACAAGCGAAAGCCTTATTAGTGCGAGCGCAAGATGTGCCTGTTTATGTAGAATATGGTCAAGCACAATTGGGAATTGTCGGCTACGATGTTCTCAGAGAAAAACAGCCCCAAGTTGCCCAATTAGTGGATTTAAAATTTGGATATTGTCGAATGTCTGTAGCTGTAAAAGCGGCTAGTTCCTACAAATCCCCGTTAGATTTACCTGCTCATGGTCGAGTTGCTTCTAAATATGTAAATTGTGCGCGAGAATATTTTCAAGGTTTGGATTTACCGATAGAAATTGTCCCTTTGTATGGTTCTGTGGAATTAGGTCCAATTACGGGAATGTCAGAAGCAATTGTTGATATAGTTTCGACGGGAAAGACTTTAAAGGAAAATGGTTTAATTGAAATTGCGACTTTGTATGAAAGTACAGCCCGGTTAATTGTTCACCCTTTAAGTTATCGGTTAAATACAGGTAATTTAGATAAATTAATTGCACAAATGCGGTCAGAAATGCTCACCACAGCTTAATTAAATCTTATATCTCCGACTTATCTAAGAAGTCGGGGATATTAAATTTAGGGCTTTTTGACGGCACTAAGTTGGTCTAAAATTTCCAAAACTTCTTGTTCAAATGCAACTTGAGCGCGGTTAGTTTTTCCACCAATATATAAAGTTTTGCCTGTTTGTAAAGCCCAAATTTGAGAATGGGAAAAATAACTCATTACCACACCTAACATTAATAAAGCAAAACCAGTATAAACAATAGGAATACCAGGATCAAATTTGATTTGTAAACCCGTGCTACCCATGACATCAAGAATTTGCAAATTTACCCCATTTACAGGGATAGACATTCCTGCCCGCACAGTATTAATTAATTTACCTTGAGCATCATAAATTAATACCATGCCTTGCAAATCTTTGGCTAATAGGGAAACACCTTCACTTAAATCTGGTTTAGTCGGAATCCAAGTTCCCCAAAGTCTACCCTTACCTTTGGTATCTAATTGTGCCATTGGTAATTGGAAAATTGGGCTTTTATTTAATCTCACCCGAACGCTGGAAATTCCCCAATCTGTTTGATAGAAAACCACACCATGATAACGCAGCGGTTTGTTAACATAAATCTTCTCATGGTTAACTTCTTTGCCCTCATTATTCAGCACAGACATATCTGAATAAAATTGGTCAATTCCTCCCGTCGGTGTGTAATCAATCCAAAAGCGATTGACACGCACAGACCAATCTTTCAACACATCTTGAGAAGACCAAGCACCAGCATCAACAATATTTTTTACCTGGAATGTATCGCCACTAGAAATCATTTCTTGAGCCATAAATCCCGTCATTGCTCCCCAAATTCCCCCCAGCAAAATAGCGACAATCCCAATGTGGACAATAATTGGTCCCAATTTACCAATTATACCTTTGCGGGCATAAAGAATATTATCTTTTTCCTGAAAAATTCGATAACTTTTTTGCTGCAAAATTGGCGTAATTGATGGCAAAGAAACACCCTCCAATTCAGCACTTAAAGCTAATTTTGTGAAGTTGCGAGGTTCTTCGTAATATTTCCACTTTTGAGCAGCTTTGAGGGCTGGTAATTGACGAGTAAAAGTACAAGCCGTTAAACTAGTTCCAAATAAAACTAATAAACTCAAAAACCACCAAGTTCTATATACATGATCTAACCCAACTACTTGAATAACTTTCCAAGAAAGGAAACCAAACAAAGCAGGATGTTCTGGATAATTAGATTGGTAAAAATCAGGCAATTGCCCCTGTTCGATTACCGTACCACTCACACTAAATAAGGCAATAATTAACAATAGAATAATTGCCAAACGTAAATCAGTTAATACAGGCAAAACTTCCCGACGGATAAACCGCCCCGGTATTAACCACCAACTTAATTCTGTGGATGTTGTCTGATCTGAAGTCATTGCTTAGAAACTACCAATAGGAATCCGAGAAAGTAAAGAAAAAACACCAAAGCCTACTAATAATACACCGCTAATAGGATTTATCCAACCAGACCAACGGCGCAATTCTAATAGTTTTTTAATGGCAGCAGTAAACGTACCTGCTAAAATTAATGGAGTTACATATCCGGCTGTATAAGCAAGTAGTAAAACCGCACCTAAAACTAAATCTTGAGTATTAGCAACCCAACCTAATAGACTAGCTAAAACTGGTGTGCTACAGGGGGAAGCCACTAACCCAAATGTTAAGCCGATAGAGTATGAACGGACTCCGGGAGGTAAGTCTTGAGAAATCCAATTTGTTTCATTCAAAGAAGGAAATTGGATGGGTAATGCTTCTAATAAGTTCAGTCCCATAATAATAGCGATAATACTGACAATAATTGGTAAACCAATTCCTATCTGTCCATAGACTTTACCAACTAAACCTGCGACGATGCCCATTCCTGCTAATGTAGTTGCTAATCCCAACGCAAACCAAGTTGATTGGGCTGCTGCTTGTAAGCGAGTTTTAGCTTCATAACCGCCAATATAGCCAATGGTAATGGGCAGCATAGACAGCATACAGGGCGTAAGGCTGGTCAGCAAGCCAGCCGCAAAAATAATGGCAATGCTGACGAAACTCAGGTGGGTGAGTTGGTTCGCAACAAGGGTGTTGGCAAATTGCTCAAGTTGATAAATTTGGGTTTCTAGAGTTTCTAGCATGAGGATATTTAAGTAGAAAATGCTTACTCTGCTTGAATTTTAACGTATTTTGGATCATGAAATCATAAAAGTAAGTACCGTGAGGTAAATCATACTCCGGATTTTTCAGGAAAGTTGTTGAATTTATAGTTAAGATTACTCAAAATCAGATTAATGATTTTGAAAGTTGCCTTAGTGGCACATTATTAACAAATACACATTGAAAATCAAAAATACTCATTCACAAGGAATCTACCACCATGACTCGCAAAATCAACAAAGTTTTTCAACAATCTGGAGTTATTCCCTATCGAATCAACGATGGAAAAGTTGAAGTTTTATTAATTACTACTCGTAGCCGTCAAGGTTGGGTAATTCCTAAAGGGGGACTTTGTAAAGGTATGAGTCCCCATGATTCAGCAGCGAAGGAGGCATGGGAAGAAGCCGGAGTTGTCGGTAGAGTCACAACTGAAGAGTTAGGTAATTATAAATATCGAAAACGGGGGAATACCTATCAAGTAAATTTATTTTTATTACCTGTGGAAACAGTATTAGAAGATTGGCCAGAAGCTACCGCAAGGGAAAGAAAATGGTTAGAAGTTAACCAAGCTGCTGAATTAGTCAAGGAAACTTCACTAAAAAGAATTATTCAAACTTCATGGATATAGACACATATCCAAAATATCCAGATACCTGACTTGTTTAAGAAGTCGGGGATCTTATTTTAAATCATCTCAAAGGCTAAATTATGACTTTTGAGAAAATTATGAGTGAAATGATCTACCACATTTGTATCACTCAATTCTAAATTGTAAAAATCTACAAAATCATGATCAAAATATGGGCCTGCGTGCCAAGTTCCCATATCTAATTTAATAAAACAATTTCCGGGAATCCGAAAAGCTGCAAGTTCTGATAACCCAGGTGCATTCCTATCATTATTAGCTGGACAAACTGCCATTAACCAGTCTTTACTATCCAATGAACCTAAACATTGAGTACATTTGACATGACGAGTAATTTGGTGAAATTTCCGTCCGTTTTTCTGCAACCGCATAATATAAAAATGAGGAATACCATTTTGTAAATTTAACTGGGCATCTTCTTGATCGAAATTTTTCCCATCTTTACTTGCATATATTACCTGTCCATAAGGTTGAAAATTTTCTGGTGTAATCAATTGAGATGGTAATTCTTGTATTTTTGATAATGTACTCATAAGATCACGCGGTAAGCGGGAAACTCAGTCCCTTTAGGGCTGGGTTACTGACAACTTCTTTATTTGATGGTTTACATACAATCTAACAACGCCTGTTTAAAGTTTGTCCACTTAAACCGGCTAAATCAAATGCTTTAGACAAACCATAATCGCCTATTTTAACTCCTGCCTAGGCAAAGTCAATTTCTATAGCTTGACACTCCCCGGTCTAAAGACGCGGAGATTCTATAGAGAGTTTCAGTCTATATCCCTCAGTTATCCCAGTTTCAGGCATTGCCTTAAATATTTGGGTTCTTGCCCTGATTTCGTTGGCCCTGGCGGGCGAAATCATATCTGACAAGCGTAACTTTCCGAGAGTCTCTCGGTAGCTTTTTATGTCTTTAGTGACAATTTGATTCTATCACGAATATGGATTAAAATTTGAAATTATTTCAAATTTTCAAATTAACGTCAATGCAGGATAAAGGAAAGCCTCTAGCCTTCATCCCTTGTCTAAAGCCCAAATGTGGCTGACTGAGTCAGCCACATTTTCAAGGGTTTTCGGCGTTCTTCCTTATAAAAAAAGGGAGAAGAAAAATAAATTCCTTTCCCTAATTTTTAATCAGTAAAATTTAGATTTTACCAATACTGTGTAGCCCTAAAATGATACCTGCTCCTAAAATATGCCCAAAGGAAGTAGTTGCTAGTACCGCAGGTAAACCAAAACCACCGAAAAATTGAGGTGCTGGTAATTCTGGTTTAGCATGAGGATGCTCAATCGTAAATTTGCCTACAGCAATAGCGAAGATATTGGCAACAATCATAATTATGCTAATATTAGGACTCCATTCTAGAGATGCGGTAGCTGTAGCTAGTAAGCTTGAAGTCAACATCTAATTTACTCCTGATATTTGCGGATGCTTGTCAATATCATCTAAATATTGATTAATAAAAATCTATATCATTGCTTACTTTGTAGCAAATTTTAACATTTGTTTTCACTTGACAATATAAACAAGTGCTGTACTTAATAGCAATTTTTGATATTTGTTGTGATCCGAATGGTATCTAAAAGGGTTGGTAATTGCTAAGATAAGAGTAATTATTTCCTGGATTGATCATGTCCTCAACTCTTGATTCCTTACCACCTGCACTAAATAAAATTGTCCACCGCTTTCAACGCGCTACAGAACCAAAACGACGCTATGAGCAGTTAATTTGGTATGCTCAAAAGCTACAAGAGTTTCCTGAATCTGGTAAACTCCCAGAAAATAAAGTTCCCGGTTGTGTTTCTCAAGTGTATGTTACGGCATCATTAGAAGACGGTAAAGTCATATTTCAGGGTGATTCTGATTCCCAATTAACTAAGGGCTTATTAGCATTATTAATAGAAGGATTAAATGGATCAACACCTACAGAAATAATCCAACTTACTCCTGATTTTATTCAAGAAACTGGCTTAAATGTAAGTTTGACACCTTCCCGCGCTAATGGGTTTTACAATATTTTCAAAACAATGCAAAAAAAAGCTTTGGAATGTGAACTACCCACACTGACCTGACGGTACAGTGTCGGCTTCCTGTCCAACAGAAAGCGCAGTAGTAGATTTCTTTCGTCCTCTATGACTGCGACTTACTTCTGGGCGACAGGCTTCTTGATGAAGTTGTTCATGGGGGAAACCCCCAAGACCACACTTCATCGCTTTATCCCCCGTTCCAGAGGTCAAAACTTGTACTGAGCGCAGTCGAAGTATTCGTAGTCCCTCATCTCTGAGGTTTATTGCTGCATTAATATCTCTATCATGTCTAGCCTGGCACTTTCCACAAGTCCAAAATCTGATATCAAGCGGTAAACTGCCAACTTGATTAAGACATACATGACAAGTCTTTGATGAAGGAAAGAATCTATCAACTTCTTGATAAATCTTCCCTTCGTTTTCTGCTTTGTATTTCAGCATGGTACAAAACATTTCCCAGCCAACCTGTTGAATAGACTTGGCTAGACAGTGATTTTGCATCATGCCTTTAACATGAAGATTTTCTACCACAATAACTTGGTTTTCGTTAACTATCCTCCGAGATAGTTTATGGAGAAAATCTTCTCTGCAATTAGTTATTTTTCTATGAACTCTAGCAACTTTCTTTCTAGCTTTATTTCGGTTACTAGAACCTTTTTGCTTTCTAGATAATTGCTGCTGTTTTATTTTTAAGTTTTTATCGTGTTTATTCAGTATCCGAGGATTATCAAACTTAGAACCATTGCTGGTAATTGCAAAATGAGTCAGCCCTAGATCAATACCTATTGCTTTGCCCTCTGCAATTGATTCTGGCTTTTCTTGACCATCATCAAATAGAATAGCGGCAAAATATTGCTCACTACAACTTTTGGTGATGGTTACAGTTTTAATTTTCCCTTCAATCTCTCGGTGAATGATTGCCGATACTTTGCCTATTTTTGGGAGGATTAATTGATTGTCGGTAATCTTGACCCTTCGACTACGCTCAGGGTCAAGGTTGAGCGAAGCCGAAACCTTGACATTTTGAGGATACTGGATAGATTGCTTGCCATATTTCGATTTAAATCTGGGGTATTTAGCTCTTTTTTCAAAGAAGTTGTTGAATGCAACTCCCAAATTTAAGCAGACTTGCTGCAAGCACTGAGAATAAGTCAATGATAACCACTCATGCTCTTTCTTTAGCTGAGGAATTATCTTTTTAACTTCGTATCCAGACAAGCCTTTTCCCGTCTCTTGATATGTTTGGTTCATCAAATTCAGAAAATAATTCCATAACCAACGACAACTGCCAAAAGCTTGCGCTAATGACTGCTGTTGCTGAACATCTGGATATAATCTGACTTTGACTACTCTTAGCATATTAGAGTGAAAATTATTTACTACAAAACAGTATAGCACAAAATTAGTGAATTGCCTCCATGTTTTTCTCCCTCGCTATCGCATTGGTCGAAAAACTGTCGTTAATTCCCGCGCCATTCATCCCACGCTGCCATTACGGTCAGGCGTGGGGCTTCTGTCGGTTAAGCTAAATTAGAAAATTAGGAATTGGAGACTCGACAACTTTTTTAAGTTTGAGATTATTCTTTCTGCTTTTTGAATTCCTGACTCCGCTGAACCACATTGGCTAGGCAACCACAGGGGTTGCCCCTACAATTATAGAGGTTTAGTATTACCAAACCTCTATATAGTTCAAAATTTTGCAAATTATCAATTATGCTCCTTCTGAGCGATCAATTTTCTGACTAGGAGAGGATTCATAAAGAGCATCTAACTGTTCCCGTGCATCTTCAACATTAATTGAACGCATGACCAACAGCGGTTCTTTAATCATATTACCTGCACTATCTAACAATTCAGGATGGGGGACATACTGCCTTCTAGCTGCATAATAACCAAAGCCACCTGGTGATGATTGATTATTAGAATAAGTTCGTTCTCTGTCAAAACTGAACATGATCAGATTGCGAATTAAATTACCAACAGCCATAAATGCCAAAACGGTGAAAGCTAAAATATAAAGTAGGTGTAGCATTGAATTTTCCTCCAGAACAGCAAAGGGTAAAAATGTTATCTATGTAAAACCTAAAACTCCGCAAATAAATAATTTACGGTAGGAAAGAATGTAAGATTCTTTACTTATGTGCTTATGTTATATGGTGCAATCCTTATATTGATATTAAGGTAACACGAGGCACATTATTTTTTTATGAAAAGAATGTTAAGAATTGTCTAATATTTTTACAATTTCCACTGGATTCAGATCTTGCCAACAGGTTGATTATTCCTTTGACTGACCTAAACGCATTCCCACACTCCAACATTCTGTAACTAATTGATGCCAAGGCATTACCGTTGCCATATCAAGTCCGACTTGTTGATCAGTTGCCTTAAACAACATTCTTGCCGTTTTGAGTTCATTTTGTGCATTTTTAACTCGTTTTAGTAAGTCAAATTGCTCTTGTTCACTCATGAATTGGATTTTCTCATTTTCCAGAATTTGACGATATCGCTCAAACCAATCTTGAAAATCCTCTAACAGCGGTTCTAAGACTGATTTTAGTAAATCAGCGTTTGGTAGATTTGAGTCCCCCATATATGAGAATCATATTTCTTAATTGTCTATTTATATTAACGTTATTTACGATCCTTAACAATCAGTTCATAACTTTTTACATAAAAAAACTTAAAAAATATGTAACTTGGTATCTGAAGCATGATTATATAAATTTGGCAATAGCTTTGTAAAGCTCCTTGGGAGTAAACCTGGATACCTCTAAAGGAAGAAGTCAGGAGTCAGGAGTCAGGAGTCAGGAGTCAGGAGAACAGAAGAAAGAAGAAAGAAGAAACAAGAAAGAAGAAACAAGAAAGAAGAAAGAAGAAAATTTTTCTATTCCCTGTTCTCTGACAACTCGATTGAATTTAATTTTGTCTTGTATGGCTTGTACCAAAAGCTTATGATTGGGCTAAATTAGGAAAAACCATAGCCAGTGGACTATTATTAATTTTGTAAAGATATTTTTTGTCAACTTTATTTTTAACACTTCGCCAAAATTTTAACAGCCGATGTCCCCAAATCAAGAAACCCAACCAGTCGAAAAAATCTATTTACCCCGAACCAGCGAATCAGAAACACTAAAAAAGATTCGTCACACAGCTTCCCATATCATGGCTATGGCAGTACAAAAGCTGTTTCCCAAAGCGCAAGTCACAATTGGTCCTTGGATTGAAAATGGGTTTTATTATGACTTTGATAGTCCAGAACCCTTTAGCGATAAGGATTTAAAAACCATTCAAAAAGAAATGGTCAAGATTATTAATCGCAAATTACCATTAATTCGGGAAGAAGTCAGCCGCGAAGAAGCACAACGCCGCATTGAAGCCATTAACGAACCTTATAAACTGGAAATTCTCGGAGATATCAAACAAGAACCCATCACAATTTACCATTTGGGAGAGCAATGGTGGGATTTGTGCGCTGGACCTCACCTCGAAAGTACCAGCGAAATTAATCCCAAAGCTATAGAATTAGAAAGCGTTGCGGGTGCTTATTGGCGCGGAGATGAAAAAAAAGCTCAATTACAGCGCATTTATGCCACCGCTTGGGAAACTCCCGAACAATTAGCAGAGTATAAACGCCGCAAAGAAGAAGCCCTGCGCCGTGATCATCGTAAACTGGGTAAAGAACTGGGATTATTTATCTTTTCCGATTTAGTTGGTCCTGGTTTACCTTTGTGGACTCCCAAAGGGACTTTGTTAAGAACGATTTTAGAAGACTTCCTCAAAAAAGAACAATTAAAACGGGGTTATTTACCTGTAGTTACTCCCCATATTGCCAGAGTTGATTTATTTAAAACATCGGGACACTGGCAGAAATACAAGGAAGATATGTTTCCTTTAATGGCTGAAGATGAGGAAGCCAGAGCCATAGAACAGGGTTTTGTCCTCAAACCGATGAACTGCCCCTTCCACATCCAAATATACAAGAGTGAATTACGCTCTTATCGGGAATTACCGATGCGCTTGGCAGAATTTGGCACAGTTTACCGTTATGAACAGTCGGGAGAATTGGGTGGTTTAACCAGGGTACGCGGTTTTACCGTTGATGATTCTCATTTGTTTGTGACTCCCGAACAGCTAGACAGCGAATTTCTCAATGTTGTAGATTTGATTTTGAGCGTTTTTAAAAGTCTGCAATTGAAGAATTTTAAAGCTAGATTGAGTTTCCGTGACCCAGCTAGTGATAAGTATATCGGTTCTGATGAAGCTTGGGATAAAGCGGAAGGGGCAATTCGTCGCGCTGTGCAACAATTGGGAATGGAGCATTTTGAAGGAATTGGGGAAGCGGCTTTTTATGGACCCAAGCTGGATTTTATTTTCAGTGATGCTTTAGAACGGGAATGGCAATTGGGAACTGTGCAGGTAGATTATAATTTACCGGAACGCTTTGATTTAGAATATGTGGCGGAAGATGGTTCGCGTCAACGTCCGGTAATGCTTCACCGCGCGCCCTTTGGTTCTTTGGAACGATTAATTGGAATTTTAATTGAAGAGTACGCGGGTGATTTTCCTCTGTGGTTAGCACCTGTACAAATCAGGTTATTACCTGTCGGTGATCTTCAGTTAGATTTTACCAAAGAGGTGGCTGCTAAGATGGTTGCATTGGGTATTCGGGCGGAAGTGGATACCAGTGGCGATCGCTTGGGTAAGTTGATTCGCAACGCCGAAAAGGATAAAATCCCTGTAATGGCGGTGGTTGGTGCGAAGGAAGTCGAAACCAACAGTTTGAGTATTCGTACCCGCGCTTCTGGGGAGTTGGGAGTCATAATTGTAGATGAGGTTGTGGATAAAATCACAGAAGCAATTACTAACTTTAGTAAATTCTAAGTAAATAATAGGCTGGCTAATTCCCAGCCCAAAAGTAAATTAACTCAAAATCATCTTAGGATAGTCTTGCGTTAGAAGTGACTAATAATTTATACTTTGTGAAACCCAGTACCACAAACTCAAACCCAACCTTGTAGAATGAATTTTGGAGTAACAAATGCTAAATCTTGAATATCTTACCAACACCGAAGGAAATACTATTGCAGTAGTAATTCCTATTGACATCTGGAGACAATTACTACCGACACAGGATGCTTCCTTGGATGAACTTGCTGAAGCAGTAGAAGACTATTGTATGAACAAAGCTATGAATGAATCTATGAATACCCCATTACTAAATCGTAGTAAAGCCTTAGCTTATCTTGAGGAAGAATAATCTTGGAAGTTCAATACCGTCAGGCTTTTTTGAAAGACCTGAAACAATTGAAGAGTTCAGAATCATACCAACGCATCTACGCAATTGCATTTACAACTCTAGAAAACATCAATTCTTTGGAAGAGATTCCTGATATTAAAGCTATGCGAGGTTATAATGGTCGTTATCGCATTCGCATTAATGATTATCGTGTTGGCATAGAAGTTAATGGAGATGTAATGGAAGTAATGCGCGTTCTACACCGTCGGGAATTTTATCGTTATTTTCCATAAACTCTGTGATTTACGGAAAAAGGATATTGGATGTAGAAAAAGATTTATAGGAGTTTAAATAAATGATTAAACACAGTAATGCTTGGGTAAGTTGATTCGCAACGCCAAAAAGGATAAAATCCCTGTCATGGCCGTGGTTGGTGCGAAGGAAGTTGAAACCAACAGTTTGAGTATTCGTACCCGCGCTTCTGGGGAGTTGGGAGTCATAATTGTAGATGAGGTTGTGGATAAAATCACAGAAGCAATTGCTAATTTTAGTAAATTCTAAGTAAATAATAGGCTGGGTAAATCCCAGCCCAAAAGTAAATTAACTCCAAATCAAATTATAAATTTAGATATTTCAATGTTCAAATAAGTCCTTGAATTGTAATAAATCTAAACTAACAATTGTTGATAAAACTTGAAAACATTCTTGGGCAACTTGCCAACGTTCTTCCCGTTGTAACATGGCTGTGAGCTTTTCTCGGACACTTAACAAATAACGGACATCATTAGCCGCATAACTTAATTGTGCATCAGATAAATTACTAGCATTACCCCAATCAGAACATTGGGAACTTTTATCTAACTCCACCTTTTCTAATTCTAAAACCACATCTTTTAGTCCGTGACGATTTGTATAAGTCCGGGCTAACTTACTAGCAATTTTAGTACAAAAAATCGGTTGCACAACAATATCTAAATTCTGCCGTAAAGTGGCAACATCAAACCTAGCAAAGTGAAAAACTTTGACAATATGGGTTGCTTCCATGAGAATTTGCAAATTTGGTGCTACTGTTTGTCCCCTAGAAATCCGAATAGCAGTAACTTGTCCTTCTGGGTTACAGAGTTGAATCAGACACAAGCGATCGCGCTGAGGTAAAAGTCCCATTGTTTCCGTATCAACAGCGATAGCTGGGGATTTTAAATACTCAGAAAGAGTTGCATCATTTAAATCGCCATCGCCAACTTGAAAATCTGGTAATGTCATGAACTGATCAAATATAAATTATCTTCATTTTGCCAGACAACAGGACTCTCGCTAACGCCTCATTAAAAATGCTAAATTAAAAATTAAAAAATTGATTTATGCCCCTTCATCACAAAGGGCATAATTCTTAATTTTGTCCGCTGGTATTAGTGTTTAAAAATATTTGCGTTAAATAAACTTCTCCTTGTTCATTAGCAGCCACACCAACCCCAGTTAAATTATATTTACCCTGAAGATTTTTCAGATGACCAGGGCTTTTTAACCAGCCAGAAACCGCCTCATTGGCAGGGTTACTATATCCCGTATTATAAGCTACATTTTCAGCCGCACTACTGTATTTAAGAGGAATAGTCATTACCCGCTGTTCAAATCCTTGATGACTAAAAGGAACTTTACCACTAGCCATATTTTGACTGTGAATTCTGGCTTGCTGACTGATCTTTCCGTTTAAATTTAATTTTTTTAGCCCCCGTTTCGCCCGATATTGATTAATTTGAGTAAAAACAGCTAGTTCTAAATTAGTAGTTTGAACAGTAAGATTAGATATTTTTGCTTGACTTGTCACAAGTGATGAATGCTGATATCGGCCAGTTTGTTTAGCAGAACTATTATCTGGATTCGCAGCAGTCATATAGCCACTAGCAAGGACAAGCGTACTTAAAGCAATGCCAAAAGCAGTTTGTCGTAACATAGAGGTTTAAGTTAAGTAATGTATGGATTTATTGAATATATACCCTATCTTCTGATTATCAGAATACTTACCAGGATACTATTTGCTAATTATGAACTAAAAGATCATCAAATTTTCACAATTTAAATCAGTCTAGATATAGCAGCTTCCAGCATTCAGGAGTAAACCCCTTTGGATATAAGCCTCTCTAAAATTAGAATTTTACTCAAGTGCATACCGCTATAGTACCCCTGACTATCAAACTGGTAGATGTTATTTACACTACATTATTAATCAAAATGATTACTAATAAACAGTATCCAATGATAGATGTCATGGATACTATTTATTAGCAAGCAAGTGTTTTTTACAAGAATTTAGTGAATTAGGAACTTAGCGGCTGTTTGTACATCCTTGTCACCTCGTCCAGAACAGTTAATGATCACCTTGGGGCTACCAGCAAGTTGAGGACAGAGAGTTTCTAGGTAAGCGATCGCATGAGAAGTTTCCAAAGCTGGTATAATTCCCTCTAACTTCGATAGTCGTTGGAATGCGTCCAAAGCCTCAGCGTCCGTCACACTGTAATATTCAGCCCGGCCAATATCTTTCATATAACTGTGTTCAGGCCCCACACCAGGATAATCTAAACCAGCACTAATGGAATGGGGTTCAATAACTTGACCATCACCATCTTGTAAAAGATAACTCATGGAACCATGCAATACACCAACCTGGCCTTTTGTGAGAGTAGCTGCGTGTTTGCCAGTATTCACACCTTCTCCAGCAGCTTCCACCCCAATTAACCGCACAGATGGTTCTTTGACAAATTCGTGAAATAGTCCCATAGCATTAGAACCACCACCCACACAAGCCACCAGGATATCAGGTAAACGTCCCCATTTTTCCAGAGCTTGAACGCGAGTTTCTTCACCAATCACCGCGTGAAAATCCCGAACCATCATCGGATAAGGATGGGGACCAGCCACAGAACCGAGGATGTAATGGGTAGTTTCTACATTCGTTACCCAGTCCCGGATGGCTTCAGAAGTGGCATCTTTCAGCGTTCCCGTACCCGCAGACACTGGACGAACTTCCGCACCCATCAGCCGCATTCTGAAGACGTTTAAAGATTGGCGTTCCATGTCGTGAACACCCATGTAAATAATACATTCCAAACCAAACCGAGCGCAAACCGTGGCCGTAGCTACGCCATGTTGTCCTGCACCGGTTTCGGCAATAATCCGCTTTTTACCCATGCGTTTAGCTAATAACACCTGACCGAGAGCATTATTAATTTTATGTGCGCCAGTATGATTTAAATCTTCCCGCTTTAAGTAAATTTGCGCCCCTGTACCATCAGGACGAGCATAATTAGCGGTAAGGCGTTCGGCAAAGTATAAAGGTGTAGCCCGTCCGACATAATCTTTTAATAAACCTTGTAATTCGGCTTGAAAACCAGGTTCATTGCGATATTGCTGATATGCTGTTTCTAGTTCAGCTAACGCCGGCATAAGAGTTTCTGGAACGTACTTACCACCAAAGCGGCCAAAACGTCCGAGAGTATCGGGAACTGACGCAGTTTGTGAGAAATTCGGAGAGAGGGGTGTAGTAGTCACGGATTGGGTAAAATAAGAGAACAAAGTTAATTTTAATTCTAGACCTGTTGAGGATGCCGATAAAGAGCATTATTCTCTCGTTCCCAGTCTCCAGAATGGGAATGCTATCTTCCTCGTTCCCAGTCTCCAGACTGGGAATGCCATCTTAGAGGTTCTACCTCCTATAATAGAGGCAGAGCCTCTCAACTGCATTCCCACGCAGAGCATGGGAACGAGAGAATTCCCTTATTCCTGAGATTGCTCTTTTTGTAAAGCCTGAATTTGCTTCTAAACGAAAAGCCAGTTGTTTGACTTCACGAGATGTGAATTCATACGTACCCGCTTCTGTGGGAGGTTGGTTAATTAATTCAAAGAAGATGCTAGGAAATGCTTGAAATAAGCTATAGAAGATTGTATCTGTTTTCACGGTAATTGAGTAATTTAATCTAATTTTGGAAAACGAACCGCAGAGGCGCAGAGGACGCAGAGAGAATTTAAGAAAATAGTTTTGTTAAAAATGTATTTCCTGCATCTTCAATTTTATCATCAAGAGAAAAGGTGAGGTTACGAACTCTGATTTTTCCAAGATATTTATCAAGGGAATGATTTAATTCTGTTGGATAGACTAACACTGTTTCTGGACAATCTTTAGAAACTGCATAAGTTACTACTTGGGCTATATCTTCATGAGAAGAATGTTTGGGGTTTTTATATTTAGTATCAAGAATGTATTTAGGTTTTGAATCTGTTGTGTTATATAAAATTAAGTCAGTTTGAAAATATATATTTTCTCCTATATTGATTCTCTCTTGAGTTTTTAAGGTGAAATTTTGGGGTAAATTTCCCTTTAGCCATTCTGCAACAAACATTTCATAAAGACGTGCCATGTTTACTAAAAATGGTAAAGTTGTATTTTTACCCTTTTCATGATCTGGGATAGTGTTGTCTAAAAAGAAACGGCAAAATTGATGTAAAATATGATAATCTTCATTTAAACGGTGATAAATTCTATCAAGACAATCTTCTGAAGTACAAGGTTGTAAAGATACTATTCCTTGCATTGCATGATAAGCTTTTCTCACTATCAGTGATACTTTTTCTGTACAAAAACCGCTATGTCCGATATGAAAAAGTGTCCAAAATAAAATTTGATTATCTATAATATCAGCCGTGTGTTCTTGATATTCACATTGTAATTTTACATTCCAAGGTTTTTTAATTATTTGCTGTACATTTAATCTTCCGCGCACATAAGCCAATTGCTCAGTTTTGGGTACATAAGTCCGATATAATCCTTTACGACATCTTTCTATAATTTTATCTGCTAAAACATAAGCTAGATGATTGTAAAAATCTTCTATAGATTCACAATTCATTAAACCTTCAAGAAATTTAAAACTTTTTAAGTTATAAGCATATTCCAACATTCCAAATAAATTTTCAATTGGTACTTTAGGATTTATTTTCAAAGCCAAATCAGCATTTAAAGGAATATACCCGACATATCCTTTAGCAGTTAATTTCCATTGATTACGAGTTTTAGGACTGGGAAATTCTACATTTACTTGGCTTTGGTATTTCTCATATAATATCATTCCAACATCTTCAGAAATTTCCTCACGAGAAAAAGATTGAGGTTGATATTCGGTTATTTCCAGAATTTTTAAATTTGCTGGGTTCATATTGTTATCTGGTTCTCGATTTTGTCCCAACGAAACTCATCTACTTTTTCTAGGTTGTTAAAAAAGTATTCTTCTAAATACGGCTCAATTTCCATTTTCCAAATATCTTCTATATCTTCTCGTAGATTAGGAGTCAAAAAGAAAGAAATACCAATTTCATAGTTTTTATCATTAATCGCTTGATTTAATTGTTTTAAAACATTAATTAAATCCATAACTGCGAAATTTGTATTTAGGTGATATTGGATTAACACATCATAATTAGGACGAAGTTCAATAAATGCAAAACGACGACGTAAAGCATTATCTATTTGTGCTATAGACCTATCTGCTGTATTCATTGTCCCAATTATGCGGACATTTTCGGGAATACGAAATCTATTACCACCAGCGAGGGGAATTTCTTGATCACGGTATTCTAGTAAATACATTAATTCACCAAAAACCTGTGCTAAATTAGCGCGGTTAATTTCATCTATTATCAGAACACAAATATCTTGAAATGACTCAGCTTTTTGACAAAATTCTAAAAATCTTCCTGGAACAACTGGATATGTTAATTTACCATCTTCACTTTGAGGTCGGATACCTTGAATAAAGTCTTCATAGGAATATGCTGGATGAAATTGGACTAATTTATAGAAACCGTCACCTTCGCTGATTAGGTGTTTTGCGAGTTTTTCAGCGATGAAAGTTTTACCTGTTCCGGGTGAACCGTAGAATATGGCTTGTTTTTTACGATTAGTTGCGCGTATCCAACGTTCTATGGTTGTCTCTTCAAAACAGATTTCTTGACTGATATCAGATAAACTATATTTAGGATTAAATTTAATATTTGTGTCCACTTTAGTAATATTTTGTTGATTTTGATATAGAAAGTCATATTTTTTGATAGCTATTAACCAATGACAGAACATATCGAATAAATCATCATCTCGTAAAGCTGGTATACCAACCTGGTGCATATCTTGAGCTAATTCTTGAATCAGATTACATCCTGTATCATTAATTTCTGGATAATCTGTAAGTTTGTTACCATAGTTTGTATTAGTAAAATAATTAATAACTCTTCGTGATTTGTTATTTATCAATAAAAATTCATTCGGTTGTAGTGCGTTCAGAATAGGAGTTAGCATTCCCATTTGAAAACCTTTAGAATAAAGCAATTGTGAAAACTGCATACAGTGATTTAATAATTCATTTGGAATAGCATTACAGCAACGCACAAAATTTAAAATAGCAAGAGCAATTTTATCCCAGTCTTCACTTTTAGTCCAGTTTGCTCCCTCAAACCATTCTTTGATATCTTTGGTAACAGATGGAGCAATATGAATCCAAGCACCTTTTTGACGATTGTTGCTTGTATTGCTATGAGGTAAGAGTTTCAGCAATACTAATTCCGTTATATTTTGACCTCTATCTGCTGCTGTTATAATTATCTCAAAGTTACGACAAGCTTGTTGACGTTGCTCGGTATATGACTTAATATGACTTATTCCATTTGGTGTATAGGGATAGGAAGTTATAAAGTCATGAAATAATTTTATAAATTCAGGTTTATGATTTATCATTAATAATTACAATTAAATATTATTTTTTAGTAGGAGAGATTACAGAGATGTCTTGAATTAAAGACTCAAATAATTGAATCTCACTATGTTTTAAATAACGATAACTTTGTGGTGGTTGAAATCTGGGAATTGTGGCTCTCAGAGTTTCCAGTTCTATAGGATCATTTAGCTCTTTTAGATTTTTAATAAAAATAGCAACAATTGTTGAAGCATTATTGTAATATGTTTTATATTCATGACAACTAATTCCAGCTATATTTTCAATTCTAGTCCAAAAATCATTTAGGTCTTTTGGTATTGCTTTAATTTCACTTTGAACAATATTATCTACCTGAAATGTAGCCACTAAAGCTTTTATAGGAGATGAAACATATACTAAGACCAAATCACCATGTTTTAAGCGAGTACGAACACGACGTAGTTCTACTTTTTTCTCTCCAGATAAAATCATTGCTGCATATTTAGGTTTAATTGATAACATTAATATATTTTCAAACATAATCATCTTATTTTTCACTTTATATTTAAAACACCTAAATTATATAACGTTGGGAAATGAGAATTTTGGATTTTACAAGCCGACTGAAAAGTTGATTTTTTATTTAATACCGCTTGAACTTTTTTTAATGGAATAGGATATTTAAATAACTCTGTATTGCTAAAACGAATTGCTATTATATCACCATTTTTGTCTTGAGGTATCTTCATAATATCATCTAACTTATACACTCCTAATCTTTGAAACCGTTGATAAAGCTCTTTAGGCTTACCAATGATGACTTCATCAATAAATGAACAAGCTCTAATAGAACTTATTCCACAGTATGAATTGTACTTGTCTTCACTTACATACCAGAGAATTCTACCAGGAGCATTTAATCCTCCTGAATTTTTCGCAGATTTATAGTATACAGCTTCACGGTTAAACGCAAGTTCTTTTTTTTGTCCTAATAGTAATATTTGTTGAGCCAAATATTCATCAAATAAATCCTGCGCCCATCTAGGTTGAATAGGAATAATAAAATTATTTATTTCAGAATCAATAATTTTTGCTGGAAAAAGGAATTTTTCAAAATCTGCTGATGCTTTAATATCCTTAATTAAGGATTCTGAATTAAGACTCTCAGCAATTTTCATACAAAAGTTATATTCTTGACTTAAACAAGAACCTATATCATTAAAGCGTATTGATAACTCTGATGCAGTTTCCGCAACTGCTAAATTTATCTTTAACCATCCATTATTAACTCGAATAAAGTTATCTTCCTGAATAGCTTTAATTACTGCTTCTTCTAAATATGGATCAGTAATTCTAGTAAATTGTCGATTTTCATTAGCAGAAAGTAATATTGATTTAAAAATTATATGTCTTGCTAATGTAGCTGATAGAGGGTTGTTACTTACTCTTAAAAGTGGGATTTCTAATTCATTATTTTTATTTTTACTATAAATAAATAAAGCAATAGGTAATTCTTCTTGCTCTGCAACTATATAACACTCAAATTTATCTGTTTCCGAAATAAATCTTCTTAAGTTTTGTCGAAATGTAGATATATTTTCTTGCTGACTATCACACACAAAATGTTTAGTTAATAATTCTTCCTGTCCTTTTTTAATTGGTATTTTTTCTAACGAAGTTCCAGACAAGCGTACAGGCTGATAATCAGGTTTATTCCGCAGTTCATCTAGTTGTCGTATGAGTTCATTAGGAGTTAATATGGAAAGCCTGAAATTTTGATATATTTCATCTGCAATTTCTAATAAATCCTGTTCATTGGTTATGAAAACATGAGAATCTGATGCTATGGCTCTGGCTAAATGAGGTACATCAATATCATCTATAAATACTTTTTTATTTACAAAAAACTCCTTTAGCCTTTCTTTTATTATGTCTAAACTATGATTGTTGCATGGTGGTAAAGACGTAAAATTTTGAGATAGTTTTAATAGATTATTTCTTTCTTTGCTATCACTAATTGAAATAATATAATTATTGATTTGACCAGTTATACACAATTCTAATTCTGACTTAAGCCAATCGCTTAAAAGTAATTTTGCTGCTTCATTTTCTTTATTTTCATTTTGACACAAAAGTAAAAAAATATGTCTATCAATTACGGCACAAAGTTTTGATTCTAGTTTTTGGGTCAAAATTGAAGATAAAAGATTAGTATGTCCATGATCGAACCACCAATATACAAGTTCTTTTCGAGCTTTACTATTACCTGGTTTTTCATATTGAGCAACAAAATTTAGCCTTGACCACATAGATCGCAGTCCATAATCATGGCGACAATTTAAGCCAATACCGCTATATCTTTCTTTAGTAATTTTTTTGAGTTCATCAACCAATAAATCGCTAATACCTTGTTTTTTATATGAGGGATCTATACAAAGATGAACAATTGTAATTCGATCATATGAATTACGATATAGTAAATAACCAATACATTTGGATTCTGGTTCAATAGCTATAAGTATTTGACGCTTGACAGCATGTTCTATAAAAGCATTTTTAGGAAATAATCCCAGCCTTGAACGGTTAGGACTCCATAAATCTATTACAGCCTGTAAATAAGGAGATTCATCATTTATTGATTCTATTTTTATGCTATTGTTTTTAGTCATATTTTTTTAACCTTGTGATTATAGACCGTATAGCAGCTTATTTATTTAAACAAACGATTATACTCTATCATGTAGCAATTATATATCCAATTGCCACCGCTTAGGCTAAAATTGTTTAGAATGAAAGTCTATTTTTCCTGCATTAAATATTATGGCTAATCCCAAATCTGACAAAGGCTTTGTCTACCAAGAATTTGGTAACGGTAGTTCACCCGCAATGGAACGCGCTGTAGAACGCGGAATCCAAGACTTACCCCCCAATCAGCAAAATGTAAGAATCCAAGCCACTCGCGCGGGACGCAAAGGGAAAACTGTCACGGTTATTACTGGGTTTCAAGCTAAACCCGAAACCCTAGATACTTTATTAAAACAGTTAAAATCCCAATGCGGTACAGGTGGAACTGTGAAAGATAACGAAATTGAAGTTCAGGGAGACCACAAACAAAAGATTCTAGAGATTTTGGTAAAATTGGGTTACAAAGCTAAAATCAGCGGTGGTTAAAAAGTGCGGTTTACCGTATCTTTTCAGGAATCGTCACCAGATTAGGTGATGTTAACTCTAGAAATATAGAACATCAACAGGAGAATAACATGGATATGGATGTAGTCAGAATTATAGCCGCAATTTTTCTCCCACCGTTAGGAGTATTTTTGCAGGTCGGTTTTGGTAAGGATTTTTGGATTAATTTACTTTTGACTATCTTTGGTTTTTATATTTTGGGTATTGTTCACGCAGTGTGGATAATTGCGAAGAAGTAATGATGTCAGAGAGGTAGAGGAAACTGGACTATCTCTCTATTTCTAGCACTGTTTGTGAAATAGTAAGTTACAAGTTTATTAGGGTAAATGTGAGAATTATGAACTACAAAGCTATCATTTTATCGGCAATTTTAGGAATTTCTACCCCTGCAATTATTGATATGGCTATTCCTAGTCAAGCAATGGCTGTACAAAAGTTTAATTATCCAGCGGGTGAATTTAGTGATAAAGAGTGGAAAGTGACTTTATCTTTTGACAATAATGTTTATTACTATAATGGCGAAAATCTCAAGAGTAATAATAACATTAACTTATCTGGTGCTGTTGCTTCCGGTACTAAACAACGTCAAGTTTATACGTGGAATAATAATGGCATGAAATACCAAGTTACCTGGAAACCAAGTGATCCGAATTTTATTCGTGTTCAAGTAACTCAACCTAATGGTAAATTGATTTTGAATCGGTTACTTAAAGCTGTTAAAAAGTAGAGATTTTTGATTACAGCAGTTTTCGGCGATTTAAACCACACTCTGATTACTTTCTTCCTTTGCGCCTTTCCTACTTTGCGCCTCTGCGCGAAACAAAAACTGTAGTTCATTGATCTGAAAATCGCTGTAAATATTACCCGAATTTAACAATTGTTGTAGAGACGTTTCATATAACGTCTCTACATTATTTGCTTATTCAGCCCAAGCGATTAATCTGGGTTCATAAGGACTAGAAAGGTATTGATTTCGAGGTAAGACACGCAAAGATAAACCTTGCAAACCAGAAGTGGTGTAGGTGATATTTGCGGTATAAACACTTGAATTATCTGTATCCTGTCCTTGGTAATCCATTACCACAGGTACAGCATTGACAATATCACCATTGGCATCAATAGAACCTTGATATAGCTCTACTTGCACATCATCATTTTTCAAAGTTGCTAAATCAATCTTAGCTTTGACCGCTACAGTTTGATTAACTTCAATATCTGATGCGGCGGATACGTCAATATCCTTGATTTTGATACTAAACCAGTGTTCACCTAATTTTGCTCTCCAAGCCGCTAATTCCTTAGCGGGAGCATAATTATCAACGGTGAGGGTATGATAGCGATCGCTCGCCGGGAAATAGGCTCTCATTGCATATTCTCTCACCATCCGGGCTGTATTAAAGAAAGGACAATTCAACCGAATCGCATCTTTCATTTTTGCTACCCAAGGACGAGGCAAACCATCACCATCACGATGATCATAGAATAGGGGAATAACTTCCTTCTCTAACAACTCATAGAGAGCGTTAGCTTCTATCTCATCTTGATAATTAGGATCATCATAGTTTTCACCATGTCCTATTGCCCAACCGGTGCGAACATAGTCCGCTTCATCCCACCAACCATCAAGAACACTCAAATTGGGTAAGCCATTCATAGCGGCTTTCATACCACTTGTCCCCGAAGCTTCTCTAGGACGACGGGGAGTATTTAACCAGATATCACAACCTGCTACCATTAAGCGGGCGATGTGAATATCGTAGTTAGGCACAAACACCACTTGTTTTTCTAAATGGTGTTCGCGGATAAAGTGGTTAATATCCCGAATTAATTCCTTACCAGGGATATCTTTGGGGTGGGCTTTCCCCGCAATCACAAACTGCACTTTGCGGTATTTGTTAGCGAGTAAAATCCGCTTAATTCGCTCCAAATCACGCATCCATAAAGTAGCGCGTTTGTAGGTAGCAAAGCGACGGGCAAAACCAATAGTGAGAACGTTAGGATCAAGCACTTCCTGGGCTTGGGCAATATCCGAAGCTGAAGCACCGCGATCGCGCAAGTGTTTAACTAAATGTTCTCGAACATACAATACCATATCCAAGCGGCAGCGTTCGTGATTCCGCCATAACTCTTCATCAGGAATTGCATCCATGCGTTCCCACAATTGGTTATCCGGTGGTGCTGATGACCAATTTGGACCAAGATAGCGATCGTATAACTCTTGCGTAGATTTACTTACACAACTGCGGGCATGGACACCGTTAGTAATAGCGGCAATTGGTACGTCTTCCACAGGAACCTTTTGCCACAAACCTTGGAACATTTGCCGGGAAACAACACCGTGCAATTGTGCCACACCATTGGAGAACGTCGCCATTTTCAGGGCTAATACCGCCATACTGAAGGGACTGGACAAATCACCAGTATTTTCTCGTCCCAAGCCTAAAAACTGCTCTTTCGGTAAACCAAAGATATCTGCATAGTAACCCAGATAATGCAAGATCTTATCGGGGGCAAATAAGTCAATCCCTGCGGGGACTGGAGTATGCGTAGTGAAGATATTACTAGAAGATACTACTTGTCTAGCTTCTCTGTAACTCAGTCCTTTTTCCTGAATGAGAGTGCGAATGCGTTCTAAAGCAGAGAAAGCCGCATGACCTTCATTCATGTGGTAAGCAGTGACTTCATAGCCCAAGGCTTTCAGCATTTGCACCCCACCTATGCCCAGCATAATTTCTTGGTGGATACGCATATCTATATCACCACCATACAACTGATCGGTGATATCGTGGTCATAAGCCTTGTTAGGCTCAATATTAGTATCGAGCATATACAGGGGTACAGTTCCCACCTGAACACGCCATACCCGTGCATATACCTTGCGTCCAGGATAATCTACCGCAATCCGTAGTTCTGTACCATCGGGATTCCGTTCCAAATGCAAGGGCATATTATAGAAATCATTGATGAGGTAGCGTTCTTGCTGCCAACCATCAGCATTAAGATACTGGGCAAAGTAGCCTTGTTGATATAATAAACCCACACCCACCAGAGGTAATCCTAGATCACTCGCAGATTTAAGGTGATCTCCTGCGAGTACACCCAAACCACCTGAATATACAGGTAAGCAATCTACTAACCCAAATTCAGCAGAAAAATAGGCGTAACATTCCTTCTGATGCTGATTCCTTTGTTTCTTATACCAAGTGTATTCCTGCAAATAATCTTCTAACTGCCGCGCTGCTCGGTCTACTTGCGCTAAAAAGCCTTCATCTTCAACAACTTCTAATAGTCGGCTTTGACTAATAGTTCCCAGCATCAATACTGGATTATGGTGGGTAGATTCCCATAAATCAGGATCTAAACGACGAAACAGGTCTTTGCTCTCCACATTCCAATCAAAATGGAGATTATAGGCTAGTTTCCGCAGGGGTTCTAGTCTGGATGGTAGTGAAGGAGAAACGTTAAAAGTGCGAATTGGCTGCATGATATACTAAATAATTTACTAAACAATACCCCGATAACTGCCATAAAGTTATTGTTGTCTGTTTTTACCTAATCTTGCCAACTCTTTATACTCTGTTTATGATGGTTTCATGACTTTATGAAGAATTGAAAACTTTTTGATTTTGTCCGGCGATAATAGGTATTGGGGGGTTGACAATTGATTTTAAATTTGTTATCATGAAGTTGATAAGGAAGAACTATCTTCAAATTATATTTAATAGACATAGGCCGAGTTTAAAGATGCTTGACATCAAACCCTTGTAGTAGAGACGTTCCATGGAACGTCTCTACTTTTTTGGAGATGTCTATTGAATTGTGCAGAACCGCTTACCATCACGGAGGCGGTTGTTTTTTTTGGCATAAACAGAGGAAATATGGGAGTTTTTGTGAAACTATGTTAAACCTTTGTAAAAAAAAAAGACAAAGACTGTATCTATATTATACTGAGGCATAGCTTAAATTAAAACACGGATACAAGGATTTATCCTCATGAAACTATCTCAGATTCTGCCATTAGTTATTGTTGGTGGTGCTTTAGCCACTAGCCTTGTCGCATGGGAAAAGCCAGCACAAGCAATCCAATTATTCAATTTCAGTTTTGACAATATTAATGGTCCAGTTAATGGGACTGTATCAGGTACATTAGCTTTGCCAAATGGTGATGGAGCATTTGCGGCTACGTCCCTTAAAATAAATTCAGCCCCTGCTGCACTAGGATATACTCAACCTGTAGATGTGTTATCTTATTTTTCGTTGGTACTAGACAATTCCTTTACAGTATTTAATGGCACTATTACGGCAAGCTCCTTTGCAGCGACAAATTTAATAGATGGGTTGGCTCTCAATTACATGCCAAGTAGTTTTGGTTCATTATTAAATACGGTTGGTACAAATTACGACTTTTCAGGAGTAGCAGACATCAACTCTACAACTCTCACATACACCCCCGCTACCCCCGTACCCTTTGACACAACACCGGGTGCTATGTTATCTACCATCCCTGTCTTAGCTTTAATGTACCGATGGAAACAATCCAGAAGTAGAATAGCATTAAGAACCACTGAAAAGCCTGCTGTAACAGTCTCATAAACTTTTTAACCTCCTTCTTTGCTGTTTTCCATACCTAACAGTTCAAGAAAACGGCAGAGAAAAATTAGTCTTGTAGGGTGCCTTAGGCAAAGCCGTAACGCACCATTAATCAAGTTCAGGGTGCGTTACGCTGTCGGTAACGCACCCTATTTATATATATTTGGTTCAAAAATTACCTGTTGAACAACTGGAGGAATTAGGAGAAGCCTTGTTAGATTTTACCTCAGCTACAGATTTACAAACTTGGTTACAATCTACTAATTAATATCACTTTGTTTAGTTTAGGCGATCGCATTTCTAGTAGCGATCGCCATTACCCCAAAAATGTTAAATTAATATATGTATTAGCAAAAGTCGAATAAATGACCAGATTTATACATGACCAATTCGCCAAAGATTATTTAGAAGAACTACTAAAACCTTATGGAAAAAAATGGTAATACTAGAATAGGTATTCAACAAGCTTTAAGTCATAATTTTGCTTTTTCAGGTGTGACAGGGACAATCAAATTTTTATCATGGGGCGATCGCATCAGTAAGGCTATGTTAGTTCAAGTATAAGTAGACTCCCAAGCATCTACAGGCTATAGTTTTATCCGAAAGGAGTAGACAATAATTTGGTATAATTATCTAAGAGGGTGTTTGAAAAGTTATGGTTGATGTATCAAATATTTTTTACCCCACCCTAACCCTCCCCTTGTAAAGGGGAGGGAACTGGATTTTTATTGTTTCCCCCCTTTACAAGGGG
>NZ_JAQMTJ010000209.1:0-7684 GCF_028330815.1 Dolichospermum lemmermannii CS-548 | reverse complement strand
TCCTTGCACCGAGCCTAAAAAAATATTCACTCATGTTTCTACAGGAGATTTTGTTAAGGCTACTTTGCACAAAGATCGTAAAAACATAATTTCTGGAAAGTATGTAAGTCGTGTTAAAACTCCCACAAAAAACGGATGTGAGATTGTTATCAATGGTTTTAGAGTTGAATTTTCAACAATGAAGGATATTACTAGGGTTCATTGTAGTGACGGATATAGCTACAGCTACGTTTGACTACGGAAAACTACAATTTTATGAGATTAAATGCAGAGACTGAATATAATTCACGACTGCTGGGTAAGCACTCAAATCTAATTTGAGCATAATGGGAATTTGACACTCCCCGGTCTAAAGACACGGGGATTCTTGGTTCAACGAGACCACTTAAACTAGACTCCTTGCGTTATCTAGCGAGCGAGGTGGGACTCTCCCCAAGCGTTAAAGCCTCGACTCCGCTCGGCTTTAACCCTGAGCGAAGCCGAAGGGTTAACTTTCGGTCTGCCCGACCGTAGTTGCATTATTGCAAGTCCTGTTTAACTTGAAACGAGAAAGTTTCAAAATTCTGATTCGTCTAGTCCCTATAAATCTTTTACCTACTGCTAGAAGGAAACTAGAACAATGCAGTAGAACCACATAGATTTAATTGTCAAGGTACAGATTACCGTTAGGCAGTTAGGTTTTTATACAGGTTGATTACCTTTCCTGTTACAAGTAATATAGCACAGGTCGCTGGGGGATAAATCCCCTCTTGTAGCTTTCATCCCCGGCTTAAAAGACATTAACACCTAAAAATCCTAAAAATTTTTAGGTGACAATTCTAGCCGCATTTAGTACCCGTTTGCGCTCTATCGAATAATTTAAGATGTGGGAATTTGTTTACAGATAGCTTCTAATGCGGCTGTAGGAATGGGTTCTATCACTTCAATTTGATCCACTTCCCCATCTTCTTTATATAAGCACGTAGATAAAAAAAAGCATAATATATTCATCAGTATTGAAAGCGGTAGCATCAGCATAAGCAATTATTGTTGTCATGAGAAATGTCTCTTCTAGAATTGGTAAATAGGGGTTGGTTAGTTGTTAGTTGTCCGTTGTCATTGGTAAAACTCTTATTGCCTATTGCCTATTACCTCTTCCCTCTTCCCTCTTCCCCTGATCATTAAAATTTACACTTCAATTCTTCAGAATTTTACTGATTCGGGAATTGAACTTGGGTATGAAGTATACATTATTAGATTTATGGCTCATCTGTTGTTAGATGTAAAATCCACGTCCTTCAATCATCCTAGAGTCATTAGGACACAAAAACTGTAACTTTATTTGACAAACCAAGTAAACCAAATAGGCAAAGTATGAATAAGCACTCTTTTTTAAATTCTGGTATTCAAAACAATCAAGTATGTCTTTCTGATCAAAACAATCCTTGTCATCAATGTGCGCCGTTACAGGATGGTAATGAATCAATGTTGGAAGAACGTTATTTACGCTCTTGTGCTTTGAAGTTAGCACAACAAGGGGATTATACTAAAGCGATCGCACTGTTAAGTCACCTGATTGACCATCATCCCGAAAATGCGGTCGATTACAATAACCGAGGGCTGATTTATTTTCAAAGTGGTGATAGCCAAAAAGCTATCTCTGATTATAACAAAGCCTTAGATTTAAATTCTAAATTAGCTAGTGCCTACAATAATCGGGCTAATTATTACGCTGCTTGTGGTGAATTAACAGCCGCATTGGCTGATTATGAACAAGCATTAGATCTAAATCCCCATCATGTTCGGGCTTGGATTAATCGCAGTATTACTTTACGCGACTTGGGAGACTATGCAGAAGCTATTGAAAACTTAGAAATTGCCATGCTGTTTGGTCAACTCAAAGGCAACATTTGGGCGGAACAGGGACGGACTTATCATCTCTGGGGTGATTGGAATTGTGCAATTGCGAATTATCGTCGCGCATTGGCAGAACTACCATCTTTAAATCATCAAGATGTTTCCGGTTATCGCTTACGGTTACAAATCGAAAATTGGTTAAACGAGTTGCTCTTTTTTGAAGACTAATTTAGTAGATGGCTTAATTCAGATTTTTAGCATTCAATTGGTAAAACTGACTCAAAAATTTGAGTTTCATGACTAAATATAAAGTTGTATCATTTGGTAGTCACCCTAATAACCGTGATGATTAATATATTTTCTGCACTTTTATGGTGCTGAGTTAGATTGTTCCGTTCCAGTCTGCTCTTGATTCATCAATATAACTGGACGCTGATTAGGGTCAAAGCGAAATGATTTTTGTTGCATAATACTTTTAGCTTCCCCAGGATCAAAGTTGCGGCTAAATTCTGTCTGCAAGTTTTGCACACGCCCTTCCATAACTTTTACTTCGGTACGAACTGTTCGCAACTTATCCTGTTGTGACCAATGATAAGGTAATAATTGTACTAAAGCAGATACTGCTGCTGCACTAATAACTATATTAACTGCTACTTTGGCTGTAGTTTCCAGTGCCATTATTTGATAAGCACGTTGGCGTAAATGTCGTTTAGGTCTTGGTACAGTTCGGCGTTGTTCTACGGGCTGTAGAGGAGGTTTAGATGGTTGAAACGCATTCATGGTGCTAACAAAAAACTCGCTGATTTACGGTAATTACCGTCAAAAGCAAACAGGTGCTAATTGCGGCTTAATTTAGCTGCCATATTACTCCATTTTCTGGAAATTTATACAAGTATGAAGATGAATAAAATATTACCTAGTAAAGTAGGGGCGATTTCTAAAATTCCCATAGTTTAGAACTACAAGTATTTGAAATCTACTCCTACTTATGGATTAAGCACCTGTAACAGCCTTACACTGGTGTTATTTGTATAGTTCTGTAGCTAAACGCCAAGCTAGAATTCCTGGAATTAGCGCTACAGCTAACGCAATGTAAACTTGGGTATCTGAGATAGGCATGATGGAAATCCTCCTAAGTTGAACTTGATTTTCAAGACTCCGTTTACTACTTTTCCCTGTTTTGCCAAAATAAGGAAACATCTTGTTACAAGATGCAACAAAAACTGGGGATTTGTCAGTTGTTCATTGTCCGTTGTCATTGGGAAGAAATATTCCCCTACTTCCCCTACTTCCCCTACCTCCCTTAATTTATGACTTTATCGCTTGGTATTGACTTTGGTACTTCTGGCGCACGGGGTGTGGTAATTGATGAAGAAGGTCGGATTCTGTCCGAAATGCGCCATTGTTGGCAGGTTGGGACTGTTGATTGGGTTCAATGTTGGCAACAGGCTTTATGGAGTCTATTAGGGCAAATTCCGGGGGTGTTAAGGGGGGAAATCGGAGCGATCGCTATTAATGGGACTTCTTCCACTATTTTACTGACTGATGGGGCTGGAAAGCCTGTGGACGCGCCACTATTGTACAATGATGGTCGGGGTGCAGTGGTTTTAGAACGATTGAGCAGGATCGCGCCAGCAAATCACACTGTATTAAGTGCTACATCTAGTCTAGCGAAACTCCTCTGGATGCAAGAATTACCTGATTTTGCAAAAGCCAGATATTTATTGCATCAAGCCGATTGGCTGGGATTTCTCTTGCATGGAAAGTTAGGTATTAGCGATTACCACAACGCCTTAAAATTGGGTTATGACGTGGAAAAATTGCAATATCCAGCATGGTTGGAACAGCTAGAAATTCCCCTCCAGTTACCGCAAGTCTTAGCGCCGGGTACAGCCATTGGTGAATTACTTCCCCAGATTGCGGCCGATTTTGGCTTTAAAGGCGATTGTTTAGTGGTTGCTGGCACAACAGATAGTATTGCGGCTTTTCTAGCCAGTGGAGCTAAATTTCCGGGGGAGGCGGTAACTTCTCTCGGTTCAACTTTGGTACTAAAACTTTTAAGTCGGCACAGAATCGAAGATGCGCGATATGGAATTTATAGCCATCGTTTAGGAGATTTGTGGTTAACTGGAGGTGCATCTAATACAGGTGGTGCTATTTTGAAGCATTTTTTCAGCGATGTTGAGTTGGTGAGGTTAAGTGCGGAAATTGATCCAACTCAAGCCAGTGTGTTAGATTATTATCCATTATTGAAACCAGGCGATCGCTTTCCCATTAATGATCCCCAATTATTACCCAGACTAGAACCACGTCCAGATCAACCTCAAGAATTTCTACATGGTTTATTAGAAAGTATGGCTAGAATAGAAACTAGAGGATATGAACTATTACAAAATCTAGGTGCAGATCCTTTAACTCATATTTATACAGCAGGTGGTGGTGCTGCTAATTCTACTTGGACGGCTATTCGTCAACGTTATTTAAAAGTACCTATTGTTTTATCAAAGAATACAGAAGCAGCTTATGGAACGGCACTTTTGGCAATGGGGAATAAATTAATAGAAAAACGAACCACAGAGGACACAGAGGACGCGGAGGAATGAGGAGGGAAAGAATTATTTATAAGTTGTAAAGTTAAGTTTAATTCAGTATTCAATTGTTAATTTATATGGTTATGAATCTAATCACTAAGCTAGTTTCCCAAATGTATAACAATTTCAAGTTTCCGCAAATCTTGGTCTTTGGTTTGATTATTACCAGCTTGTTTGCCTGTGGTTTAGATGTCACTGAAAATAGTACATCTGCAAATGCTAAAAATCCCGAACAGTCACAATTAAACCAAAATACTTTACCTAAATCTATTTCTCAAAAATTGCTAAGGGATGCTGCTAGAGTTTCTGGGGTGAAAGTTTCTAATTTGCAAATTACTCAAGTTACATCTACTATTTTTAGCAATCCCTGTAATTTTCAATTTGGGGAAGTTTGCACAAGGGAATATAATCCTATTCCCGGTTGGATTGTAATTGTGCAAGTCAAAGAACAATCTTGGACTTATCATGTGAATAAATCCGGTTCACAAATTCTTCTAGATCCGAAAATTAGCAGTAATCAATTACCCAAAAAAATTGCTAATGCGGTTTTGAGTGATGCTTCTAAACGTTCTGGTTTAGCAGTAAGTTCTTTGAAAATTACCCAGTCAATTCAGAAAACTTTTAGTAATTCCTGCGTTTTTAATTTTGGTGAAGTCTGCGCTCAAAATTTTGATCCCATTAAAGGTTGGGAAGTAATTGTCAAAGTTAAAAGCCAATTCTGGACTTATCATATAGATACAACTGGTACACGCATTGTTTTAGATCCTCAAGTTACTAAGATTTAAGAATCAAACACATTTTAACAACGCTGCTTTAAATTCTGCGGCTGTTTGAAAATAAATTTTTGGCTTTTCTATTAAAGCCAAATCTATCACTTCTGCTAACTTTTTAGGAATACTACTATCACGTTGACGAATGGGGACAGCATCATTTCTTAACACACAAGTCCAAGGTTCACCGACAAAATCACGGGGGAAATATCCCGTTAACATATTATATAAACAAGCAGCACTTGCCCATACATCAACCTCTGGTAAGGAATTTTTTAAATCTAGCAATTGTTGACGGCACATAAACGCAGGAGTCCCCATTTTTGCACCTGTGAAAGTGTGTCCACTCAACCCAGCTAAATCAAAAGCTTTGGATAATCCATAATCTCCAATTTTGACTATCATTTTACCATTAATATTAGTAATAAAAATATTATTCGGTTTTAAATCTCGATGTACTAAACCTTTACCTTTTCCTAGTCTTCCGTCGGCTAATTTCACACAAGGAACTTCAACGTTATGGGTATATGTTAAACCGTCGAGAACTTGCAGAGTAATATCAACAGCTATATTAACAGGTAAACGTCCTCCTAATTTCTCCATCAAATCCCAAATATCCCCACCTTCGCAATATTCCATTGTAAAGAAAAAGGTATTTTCCCCATAGCCATAATCTAACATCTGCACTACATGAGGATGTTGTAAATATTTGGTGTTTTCTGTTTCTCGCAAAAACATTTTTACCCCCAGTTCTTTAGCAGCAACTTGAGGTAACATTAATTTTAATGCCACAAGTGTTTTAGTTTGGGTATGTTGGGCTAAAAATACTTCTCCAAATCCACCTTCACCTAAAGATTTGATAATCTGATAATTAGAAATTACCTTCAGATTTGAATTACCTTGATTGGCTAAATTCAAGAGGTTTTTAATAATATCAAAAAAGTTCGGTTTATTATTTTCTTGTTCGACTGGAATATAAGGATTTTTCTGTTTTTCCAGTTCTATTTTTGTACTAATATCAAAAATAATATCTCCTACCGCTACCTGATCATTATTAACTAAATCATATTCGGGAAAAACTATCTTTAATGCTTCTTCTGGAGATTCTCCTGCTTTTCTTTGTCCGATTTTTTTACCATTAACAATCGTACCGTTTAAACTTCCTAAATCACGGATTCTCATTTCTGGAGGATTGATATCTAATAAGCAATGATAGCGAGAAACTGTCATATCAATATTATCCGCAATTTGCAAATTGCAATCTTCACCTCTACCGATAATACAAGTGCTGCGACTATCAAATATATATTGTTTTCCTGAAAGTTTTCCTGTGGTAATGGTGAGGGTAATGGTAGATGGCATTTTCCTAATAATTAATTATTTGAGGTTGTGGTAAATATTATACTCTGTAGGTTGGGTTAAGTGATAACGCAACCCAACAAATCCAGACAATTAAATTTTTATGATATTGGGTTTCCTTATGTCAGTATATAAGTTATTTGTATGGGATTTTGACAAAAAAGCACTTTCTCAATTATTGGTGGTCTATTCTCATTATTATTGAGAATTTTATCAATAATGTAACGAGTTTTGGTAATTTCAGCTAGGGGGGTTGACAGTGTTCCGAGTTTCGGGTATGCTTATGATATGGCTGGGAAAGTGTGCGCCCATATATATAGAGTTTTTATTTATCAAGATAATTATTTCCCAAATAAATCCCTCCAAGCAGGGAAATAAGAAAATAAAATTTGTCCTCATAACCAAAATACGAAAACGTTATCTTGTATTTTAGAATTAAGATGCAATTACAGTAGATGTAGAACTGGGAAAGATGGTTAAAATCAGCAGATAAATAAGTAATAAGAAATTTCAAAATCAGGAATAATGCACACAGACACGATATTTTATCAAATCTTCCTCACTTTTCACACCCTATTATTTGAAATTCTGGGAGAACCTACAGAAAATGCCAGAGATTATAAATTTACCTCTGTGGAAGTGAAGGAAAAGGCATTTCGATTTGATGGGATTTTTATGGCAGATAGTCTAGAAAAACCCATCTATTTTGTAGAAGTGCAATTTCAACCAAAACCAGATTTTTACTGGGAATTAATCGCAGAAATCAACATCTATCTTAATCAATTTAAACCTGTACAAGATTGGCAAGGAGTAGCTTTATTTGCGAAACGGAGTTTAGATGTAGGAGAATTGACTGCTTATCAACAGGAATTGATTAATAGTGGGAGAATTAAACGAATTTATTTAGATGAATTACCACCGGGTTCAATTGGTATGGGGTTAATTGAGTTAATTGTCAGTAAGGAAGCACAAGCACCGGAATTAGTGAAAACTCTCTTGGACAGAACTAAGACAGAAGTTGAGAATGACAGAGAAAAACAAGGTATTATAGAATTGTTGGAGACTGTTTTATTGTCCAAATTTTCACAATTAAGCCGTCAGGAGATAGAAGCAATGTTTTTAGTGAGT
>NZ_JAQMTJ010000208.1:0-2880 GCF_028330815.1 Dolichospermum lemmermannii CS-548 | reverse complement strand
CCTTGAGTTTTTTGGCTGTTTTTATGTACAGATATTTTAGGTTCTCTGTTAGTTCAATGATAGATTTTGGACGCATTAGGTTAGCTGCACACTGAAATTATCTTCTCTCATTATAGGATCAATCATTCTGTGGAGTTCTCTAATCTGATTTCCAGGTGGTTTCGGTTGTAGGAGTTTTCCCCTTGCGGTTGTAGTAATCAGCCTCAAACTTCTCAATCCATAATTTAGCGTTGTCAGTGGTATTTTCAGTAATTGCTAATTCCTTGACAAGATATTCAGACCACTCAAATTTCCCTTGGGCCAATAAACCTCCAACTTTCTTGGCTTCTGATTCAGCAAATTGTAACCCAGCAGGATTGGCGTAAATCCCCAAAGATAAAAGCTGTTGGTAAGGTGGCTTGTCTATTCCTGGTTTTGGCGGAAATGTGGCACGAAGTGAGAGGCGATAGCGAAGCGCTGCTGCAAGCAGTTCGCCCCGCTGATAAACCACTACACCGATATTGCCGGCTTTTAATCTTGCGTTAACCTCGTCTAATGTCCACTTCTTGCTGTTCATTGATCTAAAGTTGATCTATTATTCTGTCATTTTCCACTAAATTCTAAAGTGTTGCGGCACAATGGAGAAATATCAAAAGGTTAATATAACAGAGCATTGAAACGACAAAACCCCTGATTTCTCAAGGGTTTCACTAGGGACAGCAGTTGGATTTGAACCTACGACCTTCCGATTACAAGGCAGAATTTATTTATCTAAAACCCAGTGTTAGTAATGGTTTTGACTACATCTAAAATAATTGATCTAATTTTGAGCTACCCTATTAATGCTGTAATAATTTTTAACAAAGTGTTCCTATTTGTAATGCCCACTAATCCTACACTACCCGTTTTAACAACATGGACACTATTTACACCCAATTTCTCGGATAATAATTATCCATCAAAAAATGATAATTTGACACAGGTTCTCCACTTAAATTAAGAGAGTTTGATCTTATTTTTTTCAAAATGAGAATTGCTGCTCGGAAGGAGTTAGCATTGATGGAGGATTTGATTCCGTTGTTGCACAAGCTGGCGCAGGGGCGAGAAATTTCGGGGTTGGGGGCGTATGAGCAGTAATATAGATATCGTCGGTACTAGACAAACGACATAAAAACAGCTATGAACCCTATTTTGCAACAAATTCAACACCATGCTGCCGCTCTACCGATATCATCGCAAGCGGAGTTACTGAATTATGCTGTTTATTTAGAACAAAAAGCACGAGAAAAAACGCCTATCACTTTAAACCAAGTAAGGCGCGAAGGTTTGGCGCAAGCATTGGCGCAGGCGGTGGCGTTAAATCCTTTTGCAGAAATTACTGATCCAGTTGTTTGGCAGCGTGAACAACGCCAAGATCGCAATTTGTTCGGGAGAGACGATGCTGATTGATAGTAATTTGATTATTTATGCCACTCAGCCGCCATATACGCAGTTGCGTAGCTGGTTGGTGAATTATGCCACGCATTATTCTGCGATTAGTCGTTTGGAAACATTGGGCTACCATCGTTTAAGTGAGGCTGAAAAACAGGCCATCATGGCGATTTTAGATAACTTGGATGTTTTGATGATCAATAAAGTTACGCTGGAAATTGCGGTGGCTTTGCGCCAACAGCGAAAAATGTCCGTAGGTGATGCCCTAATTGCTGCAACCTGTTTAGATTCTGATCTACCGTTAGCAACGGCAAATATAAAAGATTTTGAGTGGATAGAGGGTTTGGTGATCCACAATCCATTGGAGTTAGGGAGTTAGCATTTTATGGATGATTTGATGGCGCAGGGGCGGGACATTTCGGGGTTGTTTACAAAAGAGGCTGTTTTGGATTGGGAAACACAGCATGGGGGTGAGCTATGAGTGTGCCTAAGTTGCGCTTTCCTGAGTTTTAGAATACGGGGGAGTGGGAAATGTTCGCGGCGATTCTCAGGTCGCGCTAGTTACGCTATCACTCGGTATTTTAGATAGATGCACCGATGGAAGAAATAGTCAAATTTTAGGAGGTATAATTAAATCTAGATATTCTCTTTTAAATAAAAAAAATGACTGAATTTGATTTCATAGCATCTATGCCGGGTTTTATTTCCCTGGTTGATCTAAATTGTAGATACTTGAGAGTCAACAACAATTTATCTACTTTATTTAAAGATAGCGTTGAAGGTAAAATAGCAGGTGACAAATGCTATGAACAAGCTAGAGAAATAAAAAAATTGATTAATTCCCCAGTGGGAACAGAGACAAATTGGGAATATCATCATGATGATATATGCTTGGCAGTTTCTAGCAAACGTTGTGAAAATTTTATCATTAACCAAGCAATTGATATTACTGACAGAAAAAGCTTAGAGCAAAAGCTTTCTGCATTAGCTAAACGACAAGATGCCTTACTAAAAGCTATTCCTGAAGCGGCTGAGTCTGGTTCTAGCAGACGCTCTAGTGAAGAATTAAAAACGCTTGTTAAGTTATTAACTCAACGTCCGATAATTGAGAAAGAATCTACTGAATCTCTGATAAAATTAGAGGTGGAGTTAAGAGAAAATACTGCTAAAATCCAAAATATTGAAAAACTTCTTTTTTGGGATGATACCTCGCTTTTGGGACGAATTAAAGAGCTTGAAATTCACCAGAATAATGATAATGTGAACTGGCACGAAATTGAAACAAGCAAAAAAAATATAGAGAAATTATCTCAAATTGCTGGCATTATTGTTAACCTGAGTTCGATGTAAGAAAACCAGCTAAAAATGAGTATTCAAAAGGGTTAGAGGCTTTTCTGGAAAGAGCCTATATTCTCAATAAACATTAATTATTGAGAATTAATAGGAAACCAGCCTAGATTTAAGTAAATT
>NZ_JAQMTJ010000207.1:0-2527 GCF_028330815.1 Dolichospermum lemmermannii CS-548 | reverse complement strand
TTTATCAGAACGGGAGCAATGGAAATGGACATTAGTTCGCGGACTTTATGAGCGAGGATTAAATAAAGAGCAAATTGTGAAACTCTTTAAAATCATTGACATGATGATGACATTACCTGAGCAATTACAGCAAAAGTTAGTCAAGAAAATTAACAGTTTTGAGGAGGAAAGAAAAATGCCTTTTATCAGTCCTACAGAACAAATGGCAATAGAACGCGGTAAGGAGATTGGTAAGGAGATTGGTAAGGAAATTGGTAAGGAGATTGGTAAAGAGATTGGTGCATTACAAAATGCTCGTAATTACATCAAAACTGTTTTACAAGCTCGATTGGGTGAGGTTTCTTTAGAGATTATAGTATCTCTATCTCTGATTTCTAATCTATCTATTTTGGATGAAATGCTGAAACTGGCTGTAACAGTTAATTCTTTAGATGATTTTAAACAGGCTTTAGAATCAGCAACATTGACATAATTAATAGTTAAACGGGCGGTTTCTAACCGCGTCTACACAGGCAAAAGCCACATTATGGCTAACGCCACGCTACGCTATCGGCAAGCTCAGTGACCGCCTACGTGGGTTTCAAATCCTTGATTTTTCGTTAGTCCGCGCAGGCGGACTTTGTTTGTGTAGCCGTGACTTCTAGTCGCCGGGGCTTAAATTGACTCGCCGTAGGCATCATATATATTTAAAGTTTTCTGTCCTCTAAGAGGTTGTTTGAAAAGTATTAGATGAAACCGATAATCTCCAGAAACCTAACCCCCCTTCCCCCCTTCCCTACAAGGGAATGGGGGTTTCAAAGCCTCTCCCCGCGTCGGGGAGAGGTTTGGAGAGGGGTTTATTTATACATTAAAAACTTTTCAAACATCCTCTAAGTCCTATGTGGTAAAACCCCGAAATATCCTACTCAGGTGAGATTTTTTGGGAAAGAAATAAATATCTAACTTTTGGTGGATGTAAAGGTTTTTTTATACTTAATATTATCGTCTTGGGACAATTATTTACAAAAACCAGGTTAATTTTATGACATCTACACTTGCTAACGGTTTGATTGCTGATGAGTTGTACCTCAACCCAGCCCTAGAACAAGTAAGACTCTATCTGAAAGATTTTGCAATACCTTGTCCATTTAAAAAAATATCCTAACTGGTCGCATAGATATAGAGCTTGACACTTATCAGTATTTGTGTCAAACTTGTGCGTGTATAGTCTTTAACTAAAAAGTGTTACAGGTTGTGACACATCCTATCGCCTTCAAACATTATTTTAATACCAATAATTAATTAAATCCATGAATACTCTACTCAATTCTGCCCTGACGCTGACCTATAACCAACTCAGCACCTTTGCTAGTTTAGATAACTTCTGGCAGGTTTTTGATACCGCTTTTGGTACACAATACAACCGCAGCGGTGCGGAAATTCTGCGTTTACAGTGGCTATCTGGTGATTTTAGTCAACTTCCGCAAATTGAAATTCTTGATAGTAACATCCTTGGCGGTGCTAATGGGGCTTATGCCAGTAGCACCAATAAGATTTATTTATCAGCTAATTTTGTCGCAACAGCTACACAAAAAACATTGGTTGATACGCTGTTAGAGGAAATTGGGCATTTTGTTGATGCTCAAATTAATCAAACCGATAGTGCTGGAGATGAAGGAGCGATTTTCGCGGCGTTGGTACAGGGTGAAAGTCTTGATTCTGGTACTTTACAGGCTTTGAAAGCTGAAGATGATCACGCAACAATTACGGTAAATGGGCAAAATATTCAGGTAGAACAGCAGAATTTTACAGGTACTAACGGGAATGATACGATTACAGGAAGTTCTGGTAACGACACGATAAACACTGGATTGGGGAATGACGTTGCCAATGGGGGAGCAGGAGATGATCTACTAATTGTTGATTACTCCATAGGTGAGACTGGACGTGAGATGACCTTGTCTACCTCCGCAGGTACAGAAGGATTTTCTGGTTCAGCTTACCGACTCAATTCCGCCGGTAACGGTTACCCAGATTATCTTAACTTCACTGGGATAAATCGGTTTCAGATTACTGGTACAGCAGTTAATGACACTATCACTACTGGTAGTGGCAATGACACGATTAATGCGGGTGCTGGCAATGACACCATTAATGCTGGCGCTGGTGATGACACCATTAACGCTGGCGATGGTAATGATACAGTTAATGCGGGGGGCATTGGCAATGACACAATTGATGGTGGGGCTGGTGTTGACAACTTAACATTGGACTTGTCGGCTCAAACAGGCAATATCGTTATTAACAATGCCACTACTGGGATTAATTTCACTGGCATTGTTACAGCAACTAACTTTGAGAACTTTACTATCACTACTGGTAGTGGCAACGATACGATTACTCAATTAGGATTAGTTAATAATATTGTTGTTCGTGGCAATGACACTATTAACAGTGGGGCTGGTAACGACACGATAAACACTGGATTAGGTGATGACGTTGCCAATGGAGGAGCAGGAGATGATTTACTAATTGTTGATTACTCCAC
>NZ_JAQMTJ010000206.1:0-4620 GCF_028330815.1 Dolichospermum lemmermannii CS-548 | reverse complement strand
CGCAATTTCGACACCTTGATTGGTGGTTGTATTGAGCGTCTAGGCGGCGTTTGACGGTCGCAGCGAGATTAGATTAGGCTAAACCTTTAATCTAATTCTGTCAGTAGAATCTCAGTGGCTGTCTTCCCTGAGAGTGTCAAAATTATAGAATCCATTAGACAGCTTCGGTAAATATTGTAGAGACGTTCCATGGAACGTCTCTACAAGGGTTTTAGGTCACGCATATTTAATTTCCGGAGATGTCTATTGTTTTCAACAGAAGTATAGGGAAGTTGAGGGATAATGATCACGGAAAGTCTTACTAAGGAGTATAGATTAAATAAAGTACAAAATTAGGGTGTGTAAAGCTCTGCGAGCATGGCTACGCTAAAACAAAGCGTAACGCACCACTTCTGGTTAAATCAGAATGGCAGGTGATTAAATTTGCGTTCCTAAGCAATATTTTTGCAACTCCTGAATAATTTATAAAAAATATATACAGGTATGTTTATGTTTACTTTAAAGCGCTGGTGGGAATATAAGGGATTACAAATAGGGGTATTGGCCTTAGTTGTAGGTAGTGCTTGGACAATCAGAGAAACAAAAGGGGCATTATTACGCGAAATCTATCAAGGAATCACCATTCCATTACAGATGGTGCAGTCAGGGACGATTTCTGAGCAAAGTATTAAAGATGCAAGATCTTTAGAATTACAGACTCGCATCGTCGATCTAGAAAGCCAAAATGAAAAATTAAAAAGTTTACTGAGTTACGTAGAAAAAGAAACCTTGCCACAGAAGCCAATTATAGCAAGGGTAATTGGACGGAGTGCAGATCATTGGTGGCAACAGGTAATTTTGAATCGAGGGACGGCATCAGGCATTCAAGAAGGTTCTATTGTTAAAGCCGATGGGGGATTGGTAGGTTTAGTAGAAAGTGTGACGACTAATACTAGCAGTGTATTGTTGGTTAGTGATTTAAAAAGTCAAGTGGGTGTAACTGTCAGCCGCACATCAGCTAAAGGAGTTTTGCAAGGTGATGCTTCCGCTGAAGGGGTGTTAGAGTTTTATGAAAAAGTGCCTAATGTTAAAGTAGGCGATTTAGTTTCCACATCTACTTATAGTCAGAAGTTTCCCGCTGGTTTAGCCATAGGTAAAATTAAGTCGTTGGATTTAAAGAAACTCCCGGCATCAATCGCTAAAGTGGAGTTATTTCCGCCAATTCGGTATTTAGATTGGGTAACTGTTTATCCTCAACCAGAGAAACAATATTTAGAAACTCCGAATTTGACGAAATGATGGACAAGGTTAATTAGTGTAAATGACTCAAATCTACCACTCGCACCAGGCTGCTTTTCTAATTTGCCAACAGAATCTGATTTTTTGGTTAAGCTAGATATAGGTTCTGGGGCGATATTATCGTACCGACTAGTTTAAGTACAATACTTATATTGATTCAGAACCCTGTTCGACTGCTAAAAACTGCAAATTTAAGACTTAAATGACCATTTTATCCCTTTTTCACCCATCCTTTAATTTTTATCCAACCCATATCAGTATATTCATAGTATAAAAATTCTGTACAAATACATCCCCATATTTACGTAACTGAACCCACCCCTGTGATCGCAGATCAGGTTGGTTGTCATAAAAATTTATATTCGGAGTCATCAAATTATTCAAACTACTTTCATAGAGTATTCTTCAAATTTTAGGTGTCCATCTAGGATATCCTAGATGCGTATCCTCAATAGTCTTCTCTCCTGAAGCATTGATAATCCTCTGAAATCATCCCTACAGTTGATGAAAAAATCTATTGATGAAGATCAGCCCATTCCTTGTCCAGAATCCTATCCCGTACCTCTTTAGGAGTAAAATTGAATATCATCTAGTTTACAATCCTGTTACTAGGTCAATTTTATTGGTAGATTTTGATCAGACAACATATTTACAAGTCCCGGAGGTGAAACAAGTTAAATAATTCGGATCTCAACTGGGATATTTTGTCCAAATTTTGGCTTTAAAAGAGGTAAGATAATGGCTATACATAATTATGTACCTTAAAGATATTAGCGAAATTACCACTTGATAATTGCTATAATCTATTCTTCCCTCTAACATTCTTATCTATTATTTAGGTGTAAATTTTTATGGGTTCTCCAATGAATCGTCTGTCTATTTTTGTAGACGGAAACAATATGTTCTATGCTCAACAAAAAAATGGTTGGTTTTTTGACCCCCGACGGGTTTTAGAATATTTCAAATACGAACAGTCAGAAACTACATTAATCAATGCTTTTTGGTACACTGGATTAAAAGACCCACAAGACCAACGGGGTTTCCGAGATGCACTCATCAGTTTAGGATATACAGTTCGCACGAAAATCCTCAAAGAGTATTATGATGATGCTTCCGGTCGTTACTCCCAAAAAGCGAATTTAGATATTGAAATTGTCGTTGATATGTTTAATACGGTAGATCAATATGACCGAGTTGTATTATTCAGCGGAGATGGTGATTTTGAAAGAGCTATCGAACTATTACGCTCAAAAAATACGCATATTACAGTAGTATCAACTGAAGGAATGATCGCCAGAGAACTACGTAATGCTACTGATAGATATATAGACTTGAATGATATTAGAGATAGAATAGAAAAAACTGACGGTTAACTTAACTTAGCTTAGTATTTATTCACAAATCTCAAAGTTAAAAATTCTGATTTCACAGTTCCAGTTATTTTATCAAGCAAGAATTGAGGAATTAGAAGTCGGTGATGATTATAAATTCTCTAAGACTGACAAATCAAACCACATTTGATTAATTCTAATTCCCTAATGTTCTTTTATTCAGCCCATTCTCAAAACTAAGAGAGGTCAAGCTAATGAGCAAGCAAACCGATAGAATTATTATCTTTGACACCACATTGCGTGATGGAGAACAGTGTCCTGGAGCAACTCTCAACATAGACGAAAAGC
Source organism: Dolichospermum lemmermannii CS-548 (assembly GCF_028330815.1). NCBI lineage: Bacteria > Bacillati > Cyanobacteriota > Cyanophyceae > Nostocales > Aphanizomenonaceae > Dolichospermum > Dolichospermum lemmermannii. The sequence continues at coordinate 1,663 of NZ_JAQMTJ010000206.1, read as the reverse complement.
TAGTTATTGCTAAACAACTAGCACGCTTAGGAGTAGATATTATTGAGGCTGGTTTTGCTTTTGCTAGTCCTGGAGATTTTGAAGCAGTTAGCAAAATTGCCCAAACTGTGGGAACGGAAAATGGTCCGGTAATTTGTAGTTTGGCCAGAGCCAGACATGATGATATTAAAGCCGCAGCGGAGGCTATCAAACCTGCTGCTAAAGGCAGAATTCATACTTTTATTGCTACTTCTGATATCCACCTGCAATATAAGTTAAAAAAGACCAGACCGGAAGTAGTTGCCATTGCTGAAGAAATGGTAGCCTATGCCAAAACCTTCACCGATGATGTCGAATTTTCTCCTGAAGATGCCGGACGATCTGATCCAGAATTTTTGTATGAAGTTTTGGAAAGAGCGATCGCCGCTGGAGCAACAACTGTTAATATTCCTGATACCGTAGGTTACACCACACCCAGCGAATTTGGGGGCATCATTAAAGGCATTACCGAAAATGTCCCCAACATTGACAAAGCCATTATTTCCGTTCACGGCCATAATGATTTAGGTTTAGCAGTTGCTAACTTTTTGGAAGCTGTGAAAAACGGCGCTCGTCAATTAGAATGTACCATCAATGGTATTGGTGAAAGAGCCGGAAATGCAGCTTTAGAAGAATTAGTGATGGCTTTGCACGTCCGCAGACAATATTTTAATCCCTTCTTGGGACGGGCTGAAAATTCGGAAGCACAACTCACGAATATTGACACCAAACAAATCTATAAAACCTCCCGTTTGGTTTCCAATTTGACGGGAATGTTGGTGCAACCAAACAAGGCTATTGTCGGTGCAAATGCCTTTGCCCATGAATCTGGAATTCACCAAGATGGAGTATTGAAAAACAAACTCACCTATGAGATTATGGATGCCCAATTAATTGGTTTATCCGACAATCAAATAGTATTGGGTAAACATTCTGGCAGAAATGCTTTTCGTACCCGCTTGCAAGAATTGGGTTTTGAACTATCAGAAACCGAATTAAATAAAGCCTTCGTCAAATTCAAAGACGTAGCGGATAAAAAGAAAGAAATCTCTGATTGGGATTTGGAAGCCATTGTCAATGATGAAATCCAACAAGCACCTGATTTATTTAAAGTCGAGTTAGTACAGGTTTCCTGTGGTAGTAATGCTCAACCCACTGCTACTGTGACTCTTCGCACTCCCGACGGGGAAGAATTAACTGATGCAGCCATTGGGACAGGTCCTGTGGATGCGGTGTACAAAGCTATCAATCGGGTGGTGAATGTACCGAATGAGTTGATTGAGTTTTCTGTGCAATCTGTCACCGGAGGAATTGATGCTTTAGGAGAAGTGACAATTCGCTTACGCCATGAATCCCGTGTATTTTCAGGTCATGCGGCTAATACCGATATTATTGTGGCATCGGCTCAGGCTTACGTAAATGCACTAAATAGACTGGTTTCAGCTTTACAGCAGGAAGTGAAGGAAGAAGTCACAGCGTAATATTATGGTGGGTTAGATAAATAAGAGAACTCCACAGAATGATTGATCCTATAATGAGAGAAGATAATTTCAGTGTGCAGCTAACCTAATGCGTCCAAAATCTATCATTGAACTAACAGAGAACCTAAAATATCTGTACATAAAAACAGCCAAAAAACTCAAGG